>NZ_LUFI01000029.1:0-90728 GCF_005281675.1 Sphingobium sp. MP9-4
GGCGAGCGCGGCGCGATAGGCTTCCTCGTCGGCCGCCTTGGCGGCGGTGCCGGGGGCGGGCGGGGGCGGCAGCAGGGTCAGGCTGTTGGGCAGCGCGGCGGGGTCGAGATAGCCGCGCGGGAAGGGGATGGCCTTGGTCAGCTGCCCGACCGCCTCGATCGTGGTCGGCGGCACCGGGGCGCTGGCCGACGGCGGCGTGGCGGTGGTCGCACAGCCGCTGACCAGCAGGATCGATGCCAGAAGGAATGTCTGTTTTTGGAGTGTGCGCATCGCCTGTCCGCCTTTTGCTTTGGGGCCTGACGCCCGGCCCTATCAGCAGGGGCAGGGCGCGACCATCGGTGCTTGTCCCGATAGGCGGCCGCGGTGCAACCCTCAAGCGCGCTTGCCGATCCCCTTCTCGATCAACGCGTTGGCGATGTCGGCAATCTCCTGCGCCGGGCGGCTGTCGTCCCACACGCCATAGCGCAGGCCCAGGAACACATTCATCCCCATGATCGCCCAGGCATGGACCTCTTCCACGTCTGTGCGCACGTCGCCCTGCTGCGCGGCCTTCTTCAGGCGCGCGGCCATGCGGGTGGCGGTATTCTCATAATGGGCGCGATAGGCGGCCTGGTCGACGAACTCGGCCTCGTCGATGATGCGGTAGATTTCCTTGTGGGCGCGGGCGAACTCCAGGAAGCTTAAGAGGCCGATCCGCTCCGCCTCGATCCCGTTACTCGCATCGGCGATGCGCGGCGAGACATAGTCGCGCACCTGGCCCGACATGTCGTTGACCAGCGCGCGGAAAATGTCGTCCTTGCTGTCGAAATAGGTGTAGAAACTGCCCAGCGCACAGCCGGCCCGGCGGGTGATGCCGCTCACCGACCCGTCGTGAAAACCCTTCTCGCCAAACTCCTCGGCCGCCGCCGACAGCAGCGCGCGAAGCGTGCGTTCGCCCCGCGCGGTGCGTGGCGCCTTGTCGTCGCGTCTCTCATCCCGTGGGGAAGCCGGATCGGTCATGCTCTCTCCCTCTGCCTGCCAATACGTGCCTTTTCAATCATTTGAGGACGTCTGGTGGCCTTGTTCGCCGTCCCTCATATTTGAAGTTGAAAGATGGTTCAACTTTCATTATTCAAAGGGCAAGCAGATTGGCTACCCGGATGACCGGGGGCCGCTTCAGGAGAGGAAACGCCGATGAAGGCCCATCACAGCATTCGTGCCCTTGCCCTCGCATCCGCCGCCTGGACCGGCGCGATGGCATTCCCCGCCTTCGCGCAGGACGCGTCGGCGCCCGTCGCCGACACCGAAGAGGCCGGCATTATCGTCACCGCCCGCCGGCGTGAGGAAACGCTGGTGTCGGTGCCGATCGCGGTCAGCGCCTTCTCTGGCGCTGATCTGGAACGGGGCGGGGCGATCGACATCAGCGACCTTGCCAATGTGACCCCCAACACCACGCTGGAGGCGTCGCGCGGCACCAATTCGACGCTGACCGCCTTCATCCGCGGCGTGGGCCAGCAGGATCCGGTTTCCGGCTTCGAACAGGGCGTCGGCATCTATCTCGACGATGTCTATCTCAACCGGCCGCAGGGTGCGCTGCTCGACATCTATGACGTCGAACGGATCGAGGTGCTGCGCGGGCCGCAGGGCACGCTCTATGGCCGCAACACGATCGGCGGCGCGGTCAAATATGTGACCAGGATGTTGCCGCAGGACTTCTCGCTCAAGCTCAAGGGCAGCTATGGCAGCTATGATCAGGCCGATGGCATCATCAGCGTGTCGGCGCCGATCGGCGACCTGATGCGCGTCGGTGGCGCCTTCGCCCGCCTGTCGCGCGGCGGCTTCGGCAAGAATCTCACCACCGGGCAGGATAATTATAACAAGGATATCTGGGCCGGCCGCGCCACCTTCGAAATGGGCGGCTATGGCGCCCCGGTGCTGATGCGCATCACCGGCGACTATACCAAGGATAACAGCAACCCGCGTGGCGGCCACCGCCTGATTCCGGGCCAGGCATCGGGCGCGCCGGTGCTGGACGATGTGTTCGACACCCGCGGCGGGCTGGTCGACCCCAAGCAATATGTGAAGTCCTACGGCCTCTCGATGAACCTGACGGCCGAACTCAATGATGCGGTGACGCTGCGCTCGATCAGCGCCTGGCGCAAGGATGACAGCGCCTCGCCGATCGACTTTGACGCGCTGCCCGCCGTCGATGTCGACGTGCCGGCCTATTACAAGAATGAACAGCTCAGCCAGGAATTCCAGCTTCTCTATGACAAGGGCCGGCTGCACGGCATGGTCGGCTTCTATTATCTCGATGCCAGCGCCGACACCCAGTTCGACACCCGCATCTTCACCACCGTGGCCGGGCTGACCGCCTTCACCCAGGCCAATGTCGACACCGAAACCTATGCCGTGTTCGGCGACATGAGCTTCGACCTGACCGATCAGCTCAGCCTGTCGGCCGGTGGTCGCTATACCTGGGACACGCGCCGGGCCAATATCCTGCGGCAAAGCTATCTGGGTGGCGGCTCGCCGGTGTTCGACGGGGCGGGCATTCCCTTCGGTGCGCCCAGCACCAATTTCCGTGGCGAGCGCGAGTTCAAGAAGTTCACGCCGCGCTTCTCGGTCAGCTACAAGCCGACCGCCGATCACAATATCTACGCCAGCTATTCCAAGGGCTTCAAGGGCGGCGGCTTCGACCCGCGCGGGGTCGGCACCAACGCGCCCGACCTCAATGGCGATGGCATCCGTCAGGACAGCGAAATTGCCTCCTTCCTCAGCTTCGCGCCCGAACAGGTCGACAGCTATGAAGTCGGCTACAAGGGCAATCTGATGGATGGCGCCCTCTATGTCGCGGTCGCCGGCTTCTATGCCGATTACAAGGATGTGCAGATTCCCGGTTCGGTCGCCTGCACCGTCAATGTCGGCGGCGTGGCGACGCCCTCCTTCTGCGGTGTCGTGTCCAACGCCGGCAAGGCGCGCTTCAAGGGGCTGGAGTTCGAAAGCAATGCGCGTCTTGGCCGCGACATCTTCAGCGGCGGCGACCGTCTGAACCTGCAGACCGCGATCGGCTTCATCGACGCCGATTATCGCGAATATATCGCCAATATCGCCAGCGTGCCGACCGATGTCGCCGACTATCGCCGGGTCCAGAACACGCCGAAATGGACCGCCAGCGGCACACTCAGCTACAATGTCCCGGTGGGGGATGGCAGCCTCTATTTCGGCAGCACCGTCTCCTGGCGCTCCAAGACCTATCAGTTCGAAATCCCCAACCCCTATATCGATCAGAAGGGCTATGCGCTGTGGGACGCCAGCCTGGTCTATACCGCCCCCAGCGATCGCTGGAGCATCGGCGTCCATGGCAAGAACCTGCTCGACAAGGAATATAAGACCTCGGGCTATACCTTCGTCGCGGCCAATCCGGTGACTGGCGCGATCATCAACAATGCGGCCGGCTATCCCACCCCCTCGCTGGGCAAGGAAGGTACGCTGACCGCCTTCTACGGCAACCCGCGCCAGGTGTTCGTGACCGGGTCGGTCAAGTTCTGATCCTCTCCACCCCATCCGTTCGGTTCGAGCCTGTCGAGAACCATTGCATAACCGGCTTCTCGACTTGGCTCGAAGCGAACGGAAAATTTGGTATCAGACCCGCATGACCGACCGAACCTCTTCCCCCGCCTATCGTGGCGTCGTGCTGGCGATGCTGCTGCTGGTCTATACCTTCAACTTCCTCGACCGACAGATCCTGGGCATCCTCGCCGGGCCGATCAAGGCGGAGCTGGGGCTGACCGATACCCAGCTCGGCGCGCTGGGTGGCATCGCCTTCGCGCTTCTCTATTCGACGCTGGCGATCCCGCTGGCGCTGCTGGCCGACCGGACCAGCCGCACCTGGGTCATCACCGTCAGTCTGGCGGTGTGGAGCGGCTTCACCGCGCTGTGCGGCATGGCCGGCAATTTCATGCAGATGTTCCTGTTCCGCATCGGCGTCGGCGTGGGGGAGGCGGGCGGCGTCGCCCCCTCCTATGCCGTCATTTCCGACTATTTCCCGCAGCATCAGCGTGCCCGCGCCCTCTCCATCTATTCGCTCGGTATTCCGCTGGGGTCGGCCGGCGGCGTGCTGCTGGGCGGCTATATCGCCCAGACCGTCGAATGGCGCACCGCCTTCATCGCGGTCGGCATCATGGGCATCCTCATCGCACCGCTCTTCCGCCTGGTGGTGCGCGAACCGGCCCGGCCGGTGCAGGCGGGCACACCCGTGCCGGTCAGCGCCGTGTTCGGCATTCTCGCGGCCAAGCGCAGCTTCTGGTTCCTGGCATTGGGTGCCGCGTGCAGCTCGATGTGTGGCTATGGCGTCGCCTTCTGGCTGCCCAGCCTGTTGATGCGCAGCTTCGGCCTCGACCTTATGGGCGCGGGTCAGTTCCTGGGCGGACTGCTGCTTTTGGGCGGGGTCGCGGGCGTGCTGCTCGGCGGTTTCCTGGGCGATGCCATGGGCAATAGGGACAAGGCCTGGTTCGCCTGGGTGCCCGCGATCAGCTATGTGATCGGCATGCCTTTATTCGTGGTCGGGGTGCTCTCGTCCAGCGTCGGCTTCGCCTTCGCCCTGTTCCTGATACCGCAGGCTTTGGTCTATGTCTGGCTCGGCCCGGTGCTGACCGCCGTGCAGCATCTGGTGCCGCCGCACATGCGCGCCAGCGCCTCGGCGACCTTCCTGCTCATCAACAACCTGGTGGGCCTTGGCCTTGGCAGCTGGAGCGTCGGCGCCCTGTCCGATGCGTTGACGCCGACTTATGGCAACGAAGCGCTGAGATACGCCATCGTCGCGGCGCTAGGCTTCTACCTGCTCGCCGGCCTGTTCATGGCGCTCGCCGGCAAGGCGCTGCGCAAGGATTGGGTGACGGCCTGACGCGTGAGGTGACAGGGCATGGCCCTGTCACTTTCGCTGTCGGCTTAGCGCTCCTTGGTGGCGCTGAACTTCACCTTGGGATGGCGTTCCTGCTGATAGCCGATGTCCCAGGCACTGCGCGCCATGAACACCAGATTGCCGTCGCGGTCCTTGGCCATGTTGGCGCCATTATAGGCGACCAGATCCTTGATCGCCTGATCGTCGCCGCTGATCCAGCGCGCTGTGTCGAACGGCGACGGCTCCAGCACCGCCGCGACCTTATATTCCGCCTCCAGCCGGCTGATCAGCACTTCCAGCTGCAGCTGGCCGACGACGCCGACAATCCAGTTGCTGCCGATCTCGGGATAGAAGACCTGGATCACGCCCTCTTCGGACAGGTCGTCCAGCGCCTTGCGCAGCTGCTTGGTCTTGGTCGGGTCTTTCAGCTGCACGCGGCGCAGGATTTCCGGCGCGAAATTGGGCAGGCCGGTAAAGCGCAGGCCCGGCTTCTCGCTCAGCGTGTCGCCCACGCGCAGCGCGCCATGATTGGGGATGCCGATGATGTCACCGGGGAAGGCTTCGTCCGCCAGCTCGCGGTCCTGCGCGAAGAACAGGATCGGCGAATGGACGGCCAGTGCCTTGCCGCTGCCGCTCGGCGTCAGCTTCATGCCGCGGCGGAACTTGCCCGACACCAGCCGCATGAAGGCGATGCGGTCGCGGTGCATCGGGTCCATATTGGCCTGCACCTTGAAGATGAAGCCGGTGACTTCGCTGCCCTCGGGCTCGACCGGGGCCGGCTCGGCCGGCTGGGCGCGCGGCGGCGGCGCATGGGCGGACAGCGCGTCGATCAGCTCGGTCACGCCGAACAGCTTCAGCGCCGACCCGAAATAGACCGGGGTCAGGTCGCCATGGCGGTAACGTTCCAGGTCGAACTCGGCATAGCCGCCCTGGGCCAGCTCGGCTTCCTCGCGCAGCTTTTCCAGGCCCCGCTCGGACAGATAATCCGCGAGCTTGGGATCATCCAGACCGCTGAACTGGTGACGGGTGCCGTCAAATTCCTTGGACGGGCCAGTGGGCTGCATCAGCCGGTTGGTGGCGAAGTCGTAAATGCCCTCGAACTCGCCACCCATGCCGACCGGCCAGCTCATCGGGCAGACGTCGAGCTGCAACTGGTCCGCCACCTCGTCGAGCAGGCCGAACAGCTCGCGGCCCTCGCGGTCGACCTTGTTGACGAAGGTGATGATCGGCACGTTGCGCAGGCGGCAGACCTCGAACAGCTTGCGCGTCTGCGGCTCGATGCCCTTGGCCGCGTCGATCACCATTACGGCCGAGTCCACCGCGGTCAGGGTGCGATAGGTATCCTCGCTGAAATCCTCGTGACCCGGCGTGTCGAGCAGGTTGAAGGTGATGGTCTCGCCATCGCGCGTCCGTTCGAACGTCATGACCGAGGATGTGACGGAGATGCCGCGCTGCTGCTCGATCTTCATCCAGTCCGACCGGGCGCGCCGGTTCGCGCCGCGCGCCTTGACTTCGCCGGCCAGATGGATCGCGCCGCCTTCCAGCAGCAGCTTTTCGGTCAGCGTGGTCTTACCGGCGTCCGGGTGGGAAATGATCGCGAAGGTGCGGCGGGATGGGATGCTCATGGGGCGCCCATATAGGGATTTTTGCGCCCAAAGCGAGTCGCGCGTTAGGCCTCGCCCTCAGCCCCGACCAGCGTCACGTCCATGCGGAAGGATCGGCTGTCACCCGGCAGCAGGGTCATGACACCCTGCTTGTCCCAGACATCGCCGGTGAAGCCGACCGGGTCGGCCATGCCGGCCCAGGGTTCGACGCACAGATAATGGGCGCCCGGCTTCTGCCACAGGCCGAGCCAGGGCGTGTCGGGGAAATCGATCTTCAGGTGCGGCTTGCCGGGCACGCCCCAGCTCAGCGATCGACTGTTGAGATCGTCCCAGATGAGGGCATCGCCGGCGAACATGGCATGGGTCGGCGCCAGTTCCTTCCCCTCGACCGGCGAGGGCACGCTCTCCAGCGCGATCAGCCCCGGCTCGCTGCCGACCTTGCGGATCGGCGCGGGTTCGGCCTGCTCGAAGTGGATGCGGTGGTCCTCGACGCTGCCGCCATAGGGCAGCGGCCAGGCGAAGGCGGGGTGATAGCCAAAGCAGAAGGGCATCGCCGTCTCGCCCCGGTTCATGACGGTGGCGGTCATGCGCAGGCTCGGCCCCTCCAGCACGAACCCCATGTCGAGGCGGAAGTCGAACGGATAGACGGCGCGCGTCTCCCGATCCGCTTCCAGCCGGAATAGCACGGCTTCCTCATTGCGATGGACCAGGGTGAAGGGGCTGGTCCGGGCAAAGCCATGCTGGCCGATCGGATAGTCGACATCGTTCAGCCGATAGACGTCGCCGCGCGATCGGCCGACGAACGGGAAGAGCAGGGGGGCATGGCCGGTCCACCATTGCGGGTCGGCATCGGTCATCAGCTCGCGGCCCTGCGCATCGGTCAGCGACCAGAGTTCGGCGCCTAGCGGCGATATGCTGGCGGACAGATTGTCGGAGGCGATGGCGATGCGGTCGTTCATGGCGAAACACTCCTGTTTGCCCAGCGGCATAGAACCGGATCGTCATCTGTGGAAGCACCTTGGGCTTCCGCAGATGACGTGAATCAGGCTCTATTCCAAGGTCCGATGCGGCAAATCCCGACTGTCTCGCCCGCCGCGCAATCGTTACGTTGCGGAACCGACATGGGGGCTGGCGGGTTGAGCCAGCGGGAGGACCAATGATGAAAATTGCCGTATCGACCGCCACCATCCTGTTGCTGCTCGGCACGTCGGCGCTCGCCCAGGTAGAGGGCAAGAAGAGGGACGACACGCTCGACAAGGCGGGCGAAATCGCGTCCCAGCCGGCCCGCGATGTCGGCATTGAAAAGACGCAGGTGCCGCCGATCCTCGTCGCGGCCGAGGAAAATCCCTATGCCGCGCCATCGGGCAAGAGCTGCAAGGCGCTGAATGGCGACATGGCGGCGCTCAACAAGGTGCTTGGTCCCGATTTCACCATCGGCCGCGAAGCCAATGAGGATCGCACCAGCAAGATCGCCGAGGGTGTGGGCAAGTCGCTGGTCAATTCGCTGATCCCGTTCCGCGGCGTGGTGCGGGAAATCAGCGGCGCCGCCCCGGCGGAACGTCGCCTGCGCGCCGCGATTGCCGCCGGTCTCGCCCGGCGTGGCTATCTGCGCGGCATGGCATCGGCCAAGGGCTGCAAGATTACGGGCTGACCTCCGGCGCCGCCGGGCGCGGCGTCCCGAACAGCAGCAGCCAGATGGCGAAGGCGCCTTCGCCCAGAAGTGGCACGAAATCGAGCTGGCCGGGGATCGCCTCACCGATTGCCGGCGACAGCAGCGCCAGGCTGCGCGCGACCAGATGGACCGCGCCGCCCGCCATCAGCAGCGCACCGACCGCCACCGGCAACCGGCGCGATCGGATCGCCAGCCAGCCGGTCAGCAGGCAATAAATGCCGAAGAAGATGAGGCTGATGCCGTAGAGATCATTGTGGAGGCTGAGGCTGATCCGCACAAGCGACTGCACCTCCGCCATCGGGATGCCGGGATGTGGCGCACCATCAATCAGCGCAAGCGGCAGCAGATGGAGCAGACTGTTGCCCGCCAGCACGGCAATGCCGGTCAGGCTGAACAGGGCGGCGGTGCGGGCCAGCACCCGCCCGGTCGGCGCGAACAGGCCATAGAGCAGGGCGGTGACCGCCAGATAGCAGCAGAGCATGGCGACATCGCTCGCCCCGCCGGCCCGGTAGAGCCAGGGATAGTCGGCGATGTTGCGCATCGTCTCGCGCCCGTTGCCCGGCACGATCAGGGCCGCGCGCACCACCGCCTCGGCAAACATGCCGCAGCCAATGGTGCCGATGTAGAAGAGGCCGGCGAGGCGGGCCTGAAGTCGTTCAGCCTTCCCGTCCATCGCCGGCCTTTCTCGCTTTAGCCGCGCAGGCTCGCGCCCAGCTTCTGGGCGGCCTTGACCACGGCGGCGCTGATCGCGTCCAGCTCTTCCTGGGCGAAGCTCTTCTCGCCCGGCTGCAGCGTGATTTCTACCGCCAGCGACTTGTGGCCTTCATCCACGCCGGGGCCGGTGAAGACGTCGAACAGACGGGCGTCGACGATCGCCTTCTTGTCCGCGCCCTTGACCGCGCGCACCAGCGCATCCGCCTCGACCGCTTCCGGCACCAGGAAGGCGAAATCGCGCTTCACCGCCTGCAAGGCCGGCGGCGCATAGGGCGCGCGCATGAAGCCACTCTTGCGCTTGGCCGGGATCGCATCGAGGAAGATCTCGCCTGCGACCACCGTGCCGGACAGGCCGAACTGCTTGGCGAGGCTCGGGTGCAGCACGCCATATTCAGCCAGCACCACCTTGGGGCCGAGGCGCAGCGTGCCCGACTGGCCGGGATGATAGGCTGCCGATGCCTCGCCCATGCTCTGCAGGTTGCCGACCGGCGCACCGGCGGCCGCCAGCAGCGCGATCACTTCACCCTTGGCGTCGAACGCGTCGAAGGGCTGGGCCTTGCCGCCCTGCCAGCTGCGCGCGGTCTTCTCCCCCGCCAGCACGAAGCCGACGGTGGCGCGTTCGCCCTGCTTGAAATAGCGCCGGCCGAGTTCAAACAGTCGGATCGACGTGGCGCTGCGATCGACATTGCGCTTCGTCGCCGACAACAGGCCGGGCAGCAGTGAGGGCCGCATGACCTTCAGCTCTTCCGAAATCGGATTGGCTAGCATCCAGTCGCCACCGCCAACGCTCGCGGCTTCCTTCTCGGAAATGAAAGACCAGTTGATCGCTTCAGCCAGGCCCCGCGCGGCGGCGGTGCGGCGCACGCGGCGCTCGACCAGCTGCTCGGCCGTGGCGGTCGGGCGGGCGACGCCCGGCACACGCGGCAACGGGGTGGACGGCACATGGTCCAGACCGACGATGCGCACCACTTCCTCGACAATGTCGGGCCAGCCATCGACGTCGCGGCGCCAGGTCGGCACGCTGATGGTCCAGTGGCCCGGCACGCTCACCGGCACGCCGTCCTGATATTCGATGCTGCCGGCTTCGCCGCTGACGCCGAAGCCCAGGCTCTCCAGAATGCGCATCTGTACATCATGCGGTACATCGACACCGGCCAGCGCCAGGCACTGGTCGGGCGCATAGGCGACCGTCTTGGGCGTCGCGGGCGGGGTGCCGGCGCGGGTCGCTTCCGATGCAGTGCCGCCGCACAGGGTCATGACCAGGCTGGTGGCGATTGACAGGCCATCGTCCAGGAAGGCGGGGTCGACGCCGCGCTCGAACCGGCCGCGCGCATCTGAGGTCAG
Organism: Sphingobium sp. MP9-4; assembly: GCF_005281675.1. NCBI lineage: Bacteria > Pseudomonadati > Pseudomonadota > Alphaproteobacteria > Sphingomonadales > Sphingobiaceae > Sphingobium > Sphingobium sp. MP9-4. The sequence goes on from NZ_LUFI01000029.1 coordinate 10,217, forward strand.
TGCCAGCTTCTGGCCGGTCACCGCGATCCGCTCGGGCGTGAAATAGGCGCATTCGATCAGCACGTCCGTGGTGCCGTCCTGCGCGCCGGAATGTTCGCCGCCCATGATGCCCCCAATGTCATGCACGGCCTCGTCGTCGGCGATCACGGTCATCGTCTCGTCAATGGCATAGGTCTTGCCATTGAGTGCCAGCACTTCCTCGCCGGCCTTGCCCTTGCGCGCGACCAGTCCGCCCTTGAGCGTCGCCATGTCATAGACATGCAGCGGCCGGCCAAGGTCGAACATGATATAGTTGGTGATGTCCACCAGCGCGCTGATCGGCTTCTGGCCGATCGCCTTGAGCCGGCGCGCCATCCATTCGGGCGAGGCGCCGTTGGTCACGCCCTTGACCGAACGGGCGAAGAAGGCGGGGCAACCGTCCACATCGTCCGTGCGCACGTCGGGGGCGGGGCCCACGCCGGCAATCTCGGGCACGATGATGGCGTTGAGCGTGCCAAGGCCTGCCGCCGCGAGATCGCGGGCGATGCCGCGCACGCCCATGCAGTCCTGGCGATTGGGCGTGATCGACACGTCGATGACCGGGTCGTTGAGGCCGGCCCAGTTCGCATAGACCTCACCGACCGGCGCGTCGCCGGCCAGTTCGATGATGCCGTCATGATCGTCGCCCAGCTCCAGTTCGCGGGTGGAGCACATCATGCCGTTGGATTCGACGCCGCGAATGGCGGTCTTCTTGAGCACCATGCCGTTGACCGGCACCACCGCGCCCTCGACCCCGAACACGCCGATCAGGCCAGCGCGGGCATTGGGCGCGCCGCACACGACCTGCAACGGATTGCCGTCGCCATGGTCGACGCTCAGCACCTGCAGCTTGTCGGCCTGCGGATGACGCTCGGCGGTCAGGATCTTGGCGATCTTGAACGCGCCCAGCTTCTCGGCCGGGTTCTCCACATCCTCGACCTCCAGCCCGATGGCGTTCAGCGTCTTGAGGATGGTGGCCAGATCGGCATCGGTCTTGAGGTGCGTCTTGAGCCAGCTCAGGGTGAACTTCATGCGCCGACTCCTCCCGACAGCGTGGGCACGTCGAGTGCCGAGAATCCATAATGTTTCAGCCAGCGCAGGTCGCCGTCGAAGAAGGCGCGCAGGTCGTTCATGCCATATTTCAGCATGGCGAGGCGATCGACACCCGTGCCGAAGGCAAAGCCCTGCCATTCGTCGGGATCAAGACCGCAGGCCTCGATCACGCGGCGGTTGACCATGCCGCTGCCCAGCACTTCCAGCCAGCCGCCACCGGGCGCATCGCCGTCGCCGCCGATCACGCGCTGGCCATTGGTCAGCGTGTAGCCGACATCGACTTCCACCGACGGTTCGGTGAAGGGGAAATAGCTCGGGCGCAGGCGCAGGACGATGTCCTCGCGCTCGAAGAAGGCCTTGAGGAAGGTTTCCAGCGTCCACTTCAAATGACCCAGGGTGATACCCTTGTCGATCACCAGACCTTCGATCTGGTGGAACATCGGCGTGTGGGTCGCGTCGGAGTCGCTGCGATAGACGCGGCCGGGCGCGATGATGCGGATCGGCGGTTCCTGCCCAGACGCAACAAAAGACTCCATCGTGCGGATCTGCACCGGCGACGTATGGGTGCGCAGCAGCATCTTCTTCTGCCCTTCCTCGTCCGGGAAGTAGAAGGTGTCGTGCATCGCGCGCGCCGGGTGCGTCTCGGGGATGTTGAGCGCGGTGAAATTATGCCAGTCGTCCTCGATCTCCGGACCGGTCGCGACCGAGAAGCCGAGGTCGGCGAAGATTTCCGCCAGTTCGTCCATCACCTGCGAAACGGCGTGGACGCTGCCCTGCGGGCCCAGATCGGCGGGCAGGGTCATGTCGACCTTTTCCGAGGCGAGGCGGGCGTCGAGCGCGGCCTGCTCCAGCGCGGCCTTGCGGTCGGCGATCGCGGCGGTCACGCTTTCGCGCAGATCCTGGATCGGCGGGCCTTTCTCGAGACGCTCCTCGGGCGACATGCCGCCCAGCGTCTTCAATAGGCCGGTGACGACCCCATTCTTGCCCAGCGCGCCCACGCGCAGCCCTTCCAGCGCGTCCAGCGTGTCGGCAGCCTCGATGTCGGCGATCAGGCCGGCTTTCAGTGCGCTAATTTCGGTCATTCTTCTTCCAGAGCCTGTGGTGGCGGAAACATGCCCGCGGCCTTAGCGGGGCATGTCGATCAAGGAAAGGGTTAGGCGCGCGCGCCCAGCAGCGCGCCGCCAAAGCCGATGAACATCAGGCCGGTGCCGCGGTTGAACAGCTTCTGCCGGTTGGCGGGCGCCAGCCAGCGGGCAAGGCGCAGGCCGCCGAGCGCATAGACCGAATACCAGAAGCTCTCGATCACCACGAAACTGACGATCAGGATCGCGAGCTGAAGCCAGAAGGGGCGGGCCAGGTCGATGAATTGGGGGAAGAGCGCTGCGGCGAAGATGATGAGCTTGGGGTTGGACAGGCCCGTCAGCAGGCCGGTCGCATACAGCGCACGGGCCGAGCGGACCGGGCCGGCATCGCCGCCGTCCGCATTGCCGACCGGCGCGCGCCAGGCCTTGATCCCCAGCCAGATGAGATAGGCGACGCCGGCATAGCGCAATATGTCGAACAGGCGCGGCGAGGCTTTCAGCAGCGCGCCAAGGCCCAGCGCCGACGCGATCAGGCACAGCAGCACGGCGCTCATCAGCCCCGCCATCGTCACCAGCGCCTTGCGCGGACCATGGGCGATGCTCTGTGTCATCACATGCAGCATGTTGGGGCCGGGCGTGGCCGAGATCAGGAAGACCGCCGTGACATATAACCACCAGAGATGCAGCGACATGGGATGGTTCCTCAAATGTCAGGCCGTCCCCAAAAATCCGTTCGGGCTGAGCCTGTCGAAGCCCCCGCCAGAGCGCAGCGAAGGCACTTCGCTGGCGCTCAGTGATGTCCTTCGACTTCGCTCAGGACGAACGGGGTAAAACCGGAAAAACAAAAAGGGCGCCGAAGGCATCTGCCCCGGCGCCCCTTTTGACGATCTTGCGATCGATCAGCTTCAGGCTGCGGGCAGCGCAGCCTTGGCCTGGGCGATGATGGCGCTGAACGCCTCGCCTTCGTGCATCGCGATGTCGGCCAGGACCTTGCGGTCCAGCTCGACGCCGGCCAGCTTCAGGCCGTGCATGAACTGCGAATAGGTCAGGCCTTCAGCGCGGACACCCGCGTTGATGCGCTGGATCCACAGGCCACGGAAGGTGCGCTTCTTGACCTTGCGGTCGCGATAAGCGTACTGGCCGGCCTTTTCGACAGCCTGGCGAGCGACGCGGATCGTGTTCTTGCGACGGCCATAATAGCCCTTCGCCTGAACCAAAATCCTCTTATGCTTCGCCTTGGTGGTTACACCACGTTTTACGCGTGCCATTGTCCTCTACTCCTTACTTCAGGCCGTAGGGTGCCCAGAGGCGGACGTGAGCCACGTCGGCATCGGACAGCACGGAAGTGCCACGGTTCTGGCGAATATACTTGGCGTTGTGCGAGATCAGGCGGTGACGCTTGCCAGCGACGCCGTGCTTGACCTTGCCGGAAGCGGTGAACTTGAAGCGCTTCTTCACACCGCTCTTGGTCTTGAGCTTGGGCATTTTCGTCTCCTTGTTTGGCGCGACGATTACAGACAGCCACGGCAGCCCTAGTTAGCCGGGCGGTCTCACTGAATATCGCGAAGGGCGGCCCATAGTCGGCCGCGCCCGCAAAAGCAAGCGATTCGGACCCAAAGGCGGCATGCCCGCGTTGACCCCGCCATGGCCGAAGTCGAACCTGTGCCGCCCAGCGCGTCCAAGCCCGCCCAGCCCGGCGGCGCGGCTGTGTATCTGCGCCGCGCGCGCGACCGCTGGCGCGCCCTGCCGCTGCCGGCGCGCATCCTGCTATGGATCATTGGCATCCTCTTCGCTGTCTGGCTGATCCTCTTCATCACCAAGGGGCGCTTCCTCAAGGGACCGTTCGAGCGCATCCTGTCCGCCCGGCTGGAGCGGCAGGTGCAGGTCGGCGGCGACTTCCAGCTCTATTTCGCGCCGATCGCGATCAAGTTCCGGGCGGAGGGCATGCGCATCGCCAACCTGCCCTGGGCCAGCCGGCCTGACCTGCTGCGCGCCGACCTGATCGATGCACGGATCGCGCCCTTGAGCCTGATCTTCGGCAGCAGATATCGCATCCCCTGGCTGGAACTGCGGGGCGCCGCCGCCGACCTCGAATGGTCGCGCGACCGGCAGCATAATACATGGACGCTGGGCGACCCCGACCGGAAGGGCGAGCCGATGACCCTGCCGCTCGTCCGCCGCGCGCTGCTCGCTGGCACGACCATGCGCTATCGCGATCCGGTGCTCATGCTCTCGACCGATATCGGCTTCGAGACGGTGAAGGCGCAGGACACTCGCTTTGCCAGCGACGTGCGCCTGTCCGGCACCGGCACGATGCGCGGCAAGCCCTTCACCCTCAAGGGCGGTCTGCTGTCGCCCAACGCCACCGTCACCGGCGGCAAGAACAGCCTGGCGCTGCGGGCACAGGCGGGCGCGACCGTGCTGGAGGTGACCGGCACGCTGCCCGGTGCGACCGAGCTGGAGGGCAGCGACCTGCGCGTCGTGGCGCAAGGCCCCAATCTCAGTCATTTGTTCGATTTCCTGGGCGTCGCCATTCCCGGCACCCGCCAGTATCGTTTCACCGCGGCCTTGACCAAGGCGGGCGAGGAGTGGCGCTTCACGCATTTGCAGGGCCGGTTCGGCGCGTCCGACCTGGCTGGCCGCTTCACCGTGTCGCTGCCCAACAACCGGCTGCAGCTCGACGCCGATCTGGCGACGCAGCGGCTCGACATTATCGATGTCGGCCCCTTCATCGGCTATGATCCGCAGAGGCTGGATGCGCAGGGCGGGGCGGGCGCCATCACGACCGTGCAGGGCACGCCCCGCCTGCTGCCCGACGCACCGCTGCGGATCGAGGCGATCCGCAATTTCGACGCCAATGTCCGCTACAGCGTGAAGACCATCCGCGCGCCCAACGTGCCGATTGCCAACGCCGCTATGACGCTGAAGCTCGACCATAGCCTGCTGACGCTCTCGCCTTTGACCTTCGACATGGCGGGCGGCCATGTCGCGTCGGATATCGCGATCAACGCCCGCAACCAGCCGGTGCGCACCGCCTATGACGTCCGCCTGGCCCCCACGCCGATGGGCACGCTGCTCGCCCGCTGGGGCGTCGAGCAATCGGGCACCACCGGCATGGTCAAGGGGCGGATGCAGATGACGGGTCTGGGCGATACCGTCCATGACTCGCTCGCCACCGCCAATGGCCGCATCGCCGTCATCCTGCCGGCGGGCAGCATGTGGGCGCGCAATGTCCAGCTTTCCGAAATCGATGTCGGCACCTTCATCACCAAGATGTTCGAAAAGAAGCTGAAGGATCCGGTGCAGATCAATTGCGGCCTCATCGCCTTCACCGTGCGCGACGGCGTGGCGGCGGCCGACCCGATCCTCATCGACACGCGCAAGAATGTGATGATCGGCCGGGGCGGCTTCTCGTTCAGGAATGAAAGCCTCGACCTCGCCTTCCGCGCTGACGGCAAGAAGATCAGCCTCTTCTCCGGCCAGTCGCCGGTCGGCGTTGGCGGCTATTTCGCCCGGCCGTCGATCAACGTCATCAGCCCGGATCTGATCGCGCGCGGTGGCGCGGCGGCGGCGCTGGGCATCGTCGCCACGCCGATCGCCGCGACACTGGCCTTTGTCGATGTGGGTGACGCCAAGGCAGCGGCCTGCGGCCCGGTGCTGGCCGGCGCCGATGCCGCTGCCCAGCGCACCCGTGGCGGCAAGCCGCGCGACGATGTCGGCCGCGGCACCACCGCAAAGGATGAAGCGGGCAAGGGCAGCAAGGCCGAGAAGAAGGCGCAGGACAAGAAGTTCCTCGGCATCTTCTGAACGGCGTGCGCCGGGCCTATTCTGTGGCCCGGCCGACTCGATCCATGGGTCGGCGCGAAGGAGAGGATCATGAGCGACACGCCGTTCGTCCTGCCGGGGGTCACGCCCCATCTGACCATCGCCGACGGCAAGGCCGCCGACGCCATTGCCTTCTACACCGCTGCCTTCGGCGCGACCGAACAGAGCCGCCATCTGGAAGAGGATGGCACGCGGATCATGCACGCTCATCTGACGATCAATGATGGCGGGCTGATGCTGAACGATCATTTCCCCGAAATGTGCGGCGGCGGCCCGGCGGAAAAGCCGGCGGCGGTGACGCTGCATCTGGAAGTGGACGATGCCGATCGCTGGTGGGATCGCGCGGTGGCCGCCGGCGCGTCGATCCGCTTCCCGATCGACAATCAGTTCTGGGGCGCCCGCTATGGGCAGGTCACCGACCCCTTCGGCCATGTCTGGTCGATCGGCGGGCCGATCAGGGACTGAGGCTATGATGGTCGGGACGACGCGCTGGGACGTGGTGACGGGCGACATCACCCGTTGCGCGGTCGACGCGATCGTCAACGCCGCCAATAACAGCCTGCTCGGCGGTGGCGGCGTGGATGGCGCGATCCACCGCGCCGCCGGGCCGGAGCTGCTGGAGGAATGTAGGGGCATTGGCTGCTGCCCGACCGGGGAGGCGCGGATCACGCGCTGCTACCGGTTGCCGGCCCGCTATATCATCCACACCGTCGGCCCGGTCTGGCAGGGCGGCAATCAGGGCGAGCGCGACCTGCTCGCCAGCTGCTACAGCCACAGCCTGTCGCTCGCCCGCCATCATGGCCTACGCAGGGTCGCCTTCCCGGCGATCTCGACCGGCGTCTATGGCTATCCCAGGGCGCAAGCCGCCAAGGTTGCCGCCCGCGCCGTGGCGGAAGCGCTGCGCCGCGATCCCGATGCCTTCGACCATATCCTCTTCGTCTGCTTCGACGAAGACAATCGCGCTCTCTACGACGCCGCTGTCAGGGATGCTGTGGCGGGGGATTAGGGTGTGAACAAGACATTCCTCCCCGGCACGGGGAGGGGGACCGCTCGCGTAGCGAGTGGTGGAGGGGCACAGGCCGGATAGCGTAGTACCAATAGACACTTGCCCCTCCGTCAGGCGCTCCGCGCCTGTTCAATGGAGACGCGTGTCTCCATTGAACTCCCCGTGCCGGGGAGGAACGACCGCTCTTGGTCGCTTGCAGGCGCCTCAATGATCGTGATGATGCCCATGGTCATGCCCATCACCCGCGCCGTGGATCGCTTCCAGCACATCCTCCAGCCGCGCGGGATCGCCCAGTGCCAGCACATGGCCTTCGCTGTCGGCGGTCAGCGGTTCGCCATTCCAGTCGCACATCAGGCCGCCCGCGCCCTCGACCACCGGCACCAAAGCGGCGAAGTCATAGCTTTGCAGCCCGGATTCGATGACGATGTCGAGGAAGCCCGACGCCAGCAGGCCGTAATTATAGCAGTCGCCGCCATAGACCGGCCCCTGGCGCGGCGCCCCGCCCGATACTGCGCCGACCAGCGCCATATAATGGGGCACGTCGCCCTCGGCGAACAGATGCGGGCTGGTGGTGGCGATGCCGGCGCCCTCCAGCGCCTTGCACGCGCGGGTGCGCACCGGCTTGCCGTTGAAGGTTGTGGGCTGACCACTCATCCCGGCCCAGCGTTCCTGCGCGATCGGCTGGTCGATGATGCCGATCGTCGGCCAACCCGCCTGCGTCAGCGCGATCAGCGTGCCGAAGATCGGCCGCCCGGCGATGAAGCTGCGCGTGCCGTCGATCGGATCGAGAATCCACACCCGCTCGGCATCGGTGCGAACCGAACCATATTCCTCGCCGATGATGCCGTCGTCCGGCCGTTCCTTTTCCAGGATCGCGCGGATCGCGGCTTCGGCGGCGCGGTCGGCCTCCGTCACCGGCGACTTGTCGGCCTTGATCTCCAGATCGTAGCGCGCGCGGAAAAAGGGACGGATGGCGGCGCCGGCGGCGTCGGCAAGGCGGTTGGCAAGGGCCAGGTCATCGCGGGTCGTCATGCCCCTTCGCCTAGCCGGTCGGGGCGCGATAGGCTAGACAGGAGCGACCCGATTCACCGAAGGGGAGAGGAAAGATGCCCGGTTCACCCGTCATCCCGTGCCTGCGCTATGCCGATGCGCCCGCCGCCATCGATTTCCTGTGCGCCGCCTTCGGTTTCGAGCGGCACGCCGTCTATCCCGACGATCTCGACAACGGCATCATCCATCATGCCCAGCTTGTCCTGGGCGAGGGCATGGTGATGCTGGGCAGCGTCAAGGATATGGAGGGCGAGTCGCTCTACACTTGGTCGACGGTGCGCGACCTCGGCGGCATCACCGCCTGCGTCTATATGGTCGTGCCCGATGTCGATGCCCATTGCCTCCATGCCCGCAACGAAGGCGCGGTGGTGGTCGACGAACCGCATGACAATCCGGGCTATCCGGGGCGCGGCTATACCGCGCTCGACCCTGAAGGAAATGTCTGGAGCTTCGGCAGCTATGACCCCTGGAAGCCGATCCCCGAAGAGGGCGATTAAGCTTTTGGAAACCGTGCCGTTCTAGCCTCCCGGAAGAAAGGGGGCCGTCATGGCGCTGGTTGGCTGGATCTTGAGCTTCATCTGCCTGTTCGCGGGCCTCGCGCTGCGGCAGGACATGCCGATCGGCGGATCGGTGACGATCTCCAACATCCTCGTCGTCTTCGCCCTGCTCGCCTGCCCGATGGTATGGCGCGAACTGCCGCTGGGCGTCTCGCGCGGCCAGCGCATCGTCTCCGGCCTGGCGCTGGTCTTCGCCCTGCCGATCATCCTGTTCCCGACGCATTAAAGCGCCGGGCGCGCCAGCATCAGCCAGACGATCGCCAGAATCGCGCCAAAGGCGGGAAAGCCGAAGGCGAACCACCAGCGGAAAAGTCGATGATAGGCGGATGGTAGCGAATCACCGCCGGCGACGGCGGCTGCCGCCAGGTCGCGCATCCGCGCCTGCATCCACAGCACCGGCAGCCAGAAGGCGCCGATCAGCAGATAGAGCGCAACCGACAGCAGCAGCCAGGGCGTGTCGAGCGGCCAGCCGAGCCCGTGGGCCAGCGCCAGCCCGGTAATCGGCTGCACCACCACTGCGCTGGCGGTGAAGAGCATGTCGGCGATCACCACGATCCGTGCGACCGCCGCGATCACCCGCGCGTCGCCGGTGCGGTGTGCCATCAGCATGAAGAAGGCGATGCCCGCCCCGGTGCCGATCAGTACGCAGGCGCCCAGCACATGGGCCCAGCGCAGCGCCAGGATCAGGACATCGCTCATCGTTCCTCCAGCAGTATATGGGTGATCAGCGCGGCGATCATCACCACCAGTGCCTTGGCCAGCGGCGCCAGCGGATCGACCCACATGTCCGGCCGCACCCAGCTGCCCATGACCAGATAGGCGGCAGTCAGTCCAGCCATGCCCAGCACCGCGCGCTGCGCCCAACGCCGCACCAGGATTGCCGCGCCCAGCAGTAGGTCGGCGACGCTGCCGGCGATACTCAGCGCCATGGCGACTCCTGCGACCGGCGTCCCCTGCAATTCGCCGGCCACCGTGTCCAGCCGGGCGAGGCCGACCAGCCCCGACAGCAGGAACAGCAGCGACAGCGCCGCCACTAGGCACGGCATCAGCAGCATCAGCCGCGCCTGCGAGCGATCCTGCAGCCCCGATGGGTGGCGCGCCAATATCTGGTCCAGCGTCAGCAGCGGCCGGCCCAGCAGCGCCTCGCCGCCTTCCGGCGCGCCGGTCACGTCGCGCGCGATCATGGCCATGGCGGTGCTGCGCAGCGGCGATCGCCAGCCCAGATGGCCAAGCAGGTCGGCGACCGCGCTGACCGGCGTGGCGATCCGGCCGGGCAGGGCGATAACCGGAACGGGCGCAATCCCCAGCCAGCGGCGATGGGCGACGATAATGGCGTCCAGCGTCGATGCCTCACGCTCGACCAGGTCGATGTCGATTGCGCGCGGCGCGTCGGGCGCCAGGCAGCAGACCACCGCCTGCGCCACATCGTCCAGCGCGACGCTCTGGATGCGGCTGTCGCCATGGACGCTGAACAGCCGCAGCGGCATCGCCGCCAGCGCCCGGATCAGCAACGTGCCGCCATAGGCATTGCGGCCGATCACCAGACCGGGGCGCAGGATCGCCCAGTGCAGCGCGGACGCGCGCAGATGATCGTCGGCCACCGCCTTGGTCGACAGGAAGGGGCTGGCGTCCTTTGCCGTGGCGCCGGGCGCGGAAATTTGGATGAAGCGGGCAATGCCCTGCGCGGCGCAGGCGTCGATCAGCGCGGCGATGCTGGCGCCCTGGATCGCCTCCAGCCGTTCGCCGCCGCCGCTCTGCAACGCGCCGCTGGCATTGACCACGGCGTCGACGCCGTGCAGCGCCGTGGCCCAGTCGGCCGGCTGGGTCATGTGGTTGAGGTCGGCGAAATGCCAGGACAGGGCGGGGAAGAGGCGGCGGGCGGTCCGTTCGGACCGGCCCAGGCCGATGACCTCATGCCCCGCCGCGATCAGCGCGCGCGCAATCCCGCTGCCGATGAAGCCATAGGCCCCAACCAGCAGGACGCGCATGCGCGTCTTAGTCGAACAGGCTAGAAACGGAGCTTTCGTCCGCGATGCGCTTGATCGCTTCGCCCAGCAGCGGGGCGATCGGCAGGTGGCGGATGCGCTTGGCATCGTTCACCGCGTCGGTGCCCTGGATCGAGTCGGTGATGACCAGTTCCAGCAGTTCCGATGCCTCGACGCGGGCGACTGCGCCGCCCGACAGCACGCCATGGCTGACATAGGCGACGACTTCCTCGGCGCCCTGCGCCTTCAGCGCGGCGGCGGCGTTGCACAGCGTGCCGGCCGAATCGACGATATCGTCGATCAGGATGCAGAAACGGCCCTTCACGTCGCCGATGATGTTCATCACTTCCGACTCGCCGGCGCGTTCACGACGCTTGTCGACGATCGCCAGCGGCGCGTTGTCGAGCCGCTTGGCGAGCGCACGGGCGCGCACCACGCCGCCGACGTCGGGCGACACGACCATGATATTCTTGTCGCCGAAACGCGCCTGGATATCGGCCGACATCACCGGGGCGCCGAACAGATTGTCGGTCGGGATGTCGAAGAAGCCCTGGATCTGGCCGGCATGAAGATCGACCGACAGGACGCGATCGGCGCCGGCGGTGGTGATCAGGTTGGCGACTAGCTTGGCGCTGATCGGCGTGCGCGGGCCGGGCTTACGGTCCTGGCGGGCATAGCCGAAATAGGGAACGACGGCAGTGATTCGCTTGGCCGACGCGCGCTTGAGCGCATCGATCATGATCAGCAATTCCATCAGATTGTCGTTGGTCGGATAGGCCGTCGACTGGATCACGAACACGTCTTCGCCGCGGACATTCTCATGAATTTCCACGAAAACTTCTTCGTCGGCAAAGCGGCGGACGCTGGCCTCGGTCAGGGGGATTTCGATATAGTCGGCGATGGCGGCCGCGAGCGGCTTGTTCGAATTGCCGGTCATGAGTTTCATGGCGAAAATCCCCAGGCTAATTGGCGTGACGAATTGATGACGATGCGCGAAACGCGGCCCCTTTAGCGGCGCATGTCCCATGTGGAAAGGCGCTTTTGCGCCCTGCGACAAAATGGCCCCCGCATTTTCAGAACACGCGCGAAGCGGGTGTTCGGTTCGAAAATGCGGCATCGGAAAACAGAGCATTTTCGCAAATAGGCAAAATGCTCTAGGGCGCGGTGCATGACCGACAAACTCGTGATCGCGCTCGCCCAGATGACCCAGACCATGGGCGACCCGCGGGCCAATGCCGACGCCATGCTGGAATGGCGCGCCCGCGCCAGGGGCGCGGACCTGATCGTCTTTCCCGAACTGCAACTGATCGGCTATCCGCCCGAGGATCTGGTGCTCAAGCCCGCGCTGCTTGACCAGGCCAATTATCATCTCGACCGGCTGGCGCAGGAAAGCGCCGATGGCGGCCCGGCGATGCTGGTCGGCACCGTCGTCGCGTCGCAGGGCGTGCTGTTCAACGTCGTCGCCCTGATCGAAAATGGCGCCGTCACCGCGATCCGCCAGAAGCGCGAACTGCCCAATTACGGCACCTTCGACGAAAAGCGCCTGTTCGCCCCCGGCCCGCTGCCCGCGCCGATCACGTTTCGCGGCGTGAAGATCGGCGTGCCGATCTGCGAGGATATCTGGTTCCCCTTCGTCACTGCCCATTTGCGGGCCGAGGGCGCGGAAATCCTCATCAGCCCCAATGGCAGCCCGTTCGAGGTCGACAAGGATGATCGCCGCCTGAACGTCGTCGCCGGCACCCGCGTGCGCGAAACCGGCCTGCCGCTCGTCTATCTCAACCGTGTCGGCGGCCAGGACGAACTGGTGTTCGACGGCGCCTCCTTCGTCATGAACGGCGACCTCTCCATCGCCCAGCAACTGCCCGACTGGGAAGAAAAGCTGGTGCTGACCCAGTGGGAGAAATGGGACGGCCAGTGGGTCTGCCTGCCCGGCGAGCGTCATGCACTCGATCCGCGCCCGGCCGACATCTATAATGCGATGGTCTTGGGCCTGCGCGACTATGTGAACCGCAACCGCTTCCCCGGCGTCGTGCTGGGCCTGTCGGGCGGCATCGATTCCGCTTTGTCCGCCGCCGTCGCGGTCGATGCGTTGGGCGCCGACCGGGTCTGGTGCGTGATGATGCCCTCGCGCTTCACCAGCCAGGAAAGCCTGGACGATGCGGTCGAATGCGCCCGCCTGCTCGGCGTTCGCTATGACACCATCCCGATCGAGCCGGCGGTTGCCGCCTTCGACACCATGCTGGCCCCGGTGTTCGAGGGCAAGGCGCGCGACCTCACCGAAGAGAATATCCAGTCGCGCATTCGCGGCCTCACGCTGATGGCGCTCTCCAACAAGTTCGGCCATATGCTGCTGACCACCGGCAACAAGAGCGAGATGTCGGTCGGCTATGCCACCATCTATGGCGACATGGCGGGCGGCTATTCGGTGCTGAAGGACGCCTACAAGACGACGGTGTTCGACCTCTGCCGCTGGCGCAACGACAATATGCCCTCGCTCGGCGAAGGCTTTGGCCCGGCCGGCCCGGTGATGCCCGAACGCGTCATCACCAAGCCGCCCAGCGCCGAACTGCGCGACAATCAGAAGGATGATGACAGCCTGCCGCCCTATGAGGTGCTGGACCCGATCCTCTATGGCCTGGTCGAAGAGGAATTGTCGGTGGCCCAGCTGGTCGAGCGCGGCTTCGACAAGGTGGTCGTCACCCGGATCGAGCATCTGCTCTACATCGCCGAATATAAGCGTCGCCAGTCGCCGCCCGGTGTGAAGCTGGGCATCCGCAATTTCGGCCGCGACCGCCGCTACCCGATCACCAACGCCTTCCGCAGCGTATAAGTAACATCCGTTCGCCCTGAGCGAAGTCGAAGGGCAGGCTGAGCATGGCGAAGCCCCTTCGTTCGGGGCGCACGGGTTTGGAAATAAAGATATGACTGTCATCACCCGCTTCGCACCATCGCCGACCGGCCATCTCCATGTCGGCAATATCCGCGCCGCGCTCCACAATTGGCTGTGGGCGCGCAAGTCCGGTGGCCAATTCCTGCTGCGCCTCGACGACACCGACCTGGAGCGCTCGCGCCCCGAATATGCGGAATCGATCAAGGCTGATCTGCGTTGGCTCGGCCTCGACTGGGACGGCGAGGAAAAACAGTCCGAACGCTTCGCTCTCTATGAAGCGCGGTTCGCGGCGCTCAAGGCCTCGGGCCATGTCTACCCCGCCTATGAAACCCAGCAGGAGCTGGAGCTGCGCCGCAAGGTGCTGCTGGGCCGCGGCCTGCCGCCGGTCTATGATCGCGCCGCCCTGTCGCTGACCCCGGACCAGATCGCTGCCTATGAGGCCGAAGGGCGCACGCCGCACTGGCGCTTCAAGCTCGACCATGACCAGCCGATCGTCTGGACCGACCTGATCCGGGGCGAGCAGCGCTTCGACCCCAAATTGCTGTCCGACCCGGTGATCCGCCGCGCCGACGGCTCATGGCTCTACATGCTCCCCTCGGTCATCGACGATGTCGACATGGGCGTCACCCATGTGCTGCGCGGCGAGGACCATGTCTCCAACACCGCGACCCAGATCCAGATGTTCACCGCGCTCGGCGCACTGCTCCCCGCCTTCGCGCATGAAGCGCTGCTGACCGGCAGCGAGGGCAAGCTGTCCAAGCGCCTCGGCTCGCTCGGCGTCGCCCATTTTCGCGAGATCGGGCTGGAGCCGGCCGCGATCGCCTCACTGCTCGCCCGCCTCGGCAGCTCGCAGCCGATCGAGCCCTTTGCGGATCGTACGCCGCTGATCGAGACGTTCGACTTCGCCCATTTCGGCCGTGCCCCCGCGCGCTTCGATGAAGCCGAACTGGCCAGCCTCAACCAGAAGATCGTCCACGCGCTTCCTTATGAAGCGGTTGCCGACCGCCTGCCCGCGGGCATGGACGCCGCCGCCTGGGCCGCGATCCGCCCCAATCTGGAGACGGTGGCGGGCGCCACCGCTTGGTGGCAGATCGTCACCGGCCCGATCGCGGCACCCGAAGCGGCGGAAGAGGACCACGATTTCCTCGCCGCCGCCCATCGCATCCTGTCCGCCGTCCCCTTCGACGCCGACATCTGGCGCACGCTGACCGGCGCGCTCAAGGAAGAAACCGGCCGCAAGGGCAAGACCCTGTTCCAACCCCTGCGCCGCGCCCTCACGGGCCTGGACCACGGCCCCGACATGGGCCAGCTCCTGCCGCTGATCGGCCGGGAAGAAGCGTTGAAGAGGCTGGCGGTGGCCGATTGATCGGGTTAGGCTGGCCGGACCGGACCATTCTGGAGGCCAGCCTGATGCGTTATGCTCTCATCCTGTCGTCCGGCCTGCTGCTCATGGGAGCCGCAGCGCCGTCTGCTTCCTATAATATCTTTCCCGAACAGGCGGTGATGAATGCCGCGGCTGTCGCCCCCGATGGGGTGAAGGGGGTGTTCGAACTGCCTGTCCGCGCCACTGGGCGCCAGGGCGGCTGGTTCTATCTTAATTCTCAGCAGGATTATCGCGATCCCCGCAACCTGACGATCGCCATTCCCGGTGCCATGGCCGATGCACTGGCACAGCGTTTCGGCGCGGAACTCGATCAATATCTGACGGGCAAGACCATCGCGGTCCGCGGCGAAGCGAAGCGGGTGAAAATTCATTTTCTGGCGGATGGCCGGCCAACCGACAAATATTATTATCAAACCCATGTGCGGCTGACCGATCCCAGCCTGCTGACGGTGGAGGGTGAACCAGTCCGTTACTGACCGCTCAGGCGGCCATCATCTCCAGCGCCTTGCCGACGGCCAAGATCCCCTCCGGCGCGGCGGCGAAGCCCATATGGGTGCAGTCGACCTCGATCGCGCGGTCGCGCTCGCCCGCTCGGCCCCTTGCGCATTCGGGCAGGATCACGCCGTCACGCTGCGACCAGAGCGCGACGGTCGGCACCGGCGGCTTCTCCTCGCGGGTGCAGGGGAAGGGCGGCGTGTCGACCGGGAAGCCCGACACCAGTTGATAGAGGCGCCAGGCATGGTTGGCGCGCGGATCGCCGGAAAAGGGCGTGCCCATCGTCACCACGCCGCCGACCTTGGATCGCGCGAACTTGGCATATTCGCGCGCATAAAGGCCGCCCAGGCTCCAGCCGACCAAAGTCACCGGCTTGCCGCTTGTCCGGCGGATCGCATCGACGCGGGCGTCGATCTTCTCCAGCGTATCGGCGCGCGGCCCGAAATTGCGCCCCATGTCCCAGCCATGCGCCTGATAGCCGGCGGCGTTCAGGATCGCGCGCAGCGGCTCCATCCGATGTTCCGACGCCATCAGGCCGGGCACCAGCAATATATGCCGCCCGTCGCCGCGAATCGCGCGGCTCAGTTGTTCGGCCTGGGCCTTGGTCCGGTTGATGTCGAACGGCACCGAGGCATTGCCCAGCAGATGCGACAGCGACGGACGCGCGGACGCACGCGGACCGCTGGCAAGGCGGCCCTTCCAGAAGCTGGCAATGGCATCGGCATAGGGTGGCACGAGAGATATTGTCCTGAACCGGGCGGGAAAGGTGACATTCTCGTGACAAACGCAGGGTGCGTCCATGGGTTTCATCGCAAGCGATGAACGGTGTGTCTCAGGAAATGAAGCTCAGGGGGCGAGGGGCGATGTCTGGGCGACGCTGGCGCCCTCGGTCGTGCGCAGCTGGCGCGGCTCCAATATCGCCGCCGTCTCAATCAGGTCGAGCGCCCGGCGCGCCTCCAGATAGCGGCGGGCATATTGCATCCAGCGATCGGCCGCAGCGCGATCGGGCATGCGCTCTACCTCGGCCAGCGCCGCGCCGACCCGGCTGGCGTCGATGTAGCGCAGCGCCCGCTGCATCGCCATTTGCGGCCGCGGCGAGGGGGTGGAGGATTTGCGGATGATGATCAGCTCGCGCGCCTCATGCTCGAAACTGTCCCACCAGCTGGCATCGGCCGGCGGCGATGTGACGCGGTCGGCGACATCGACCAGGCCGGCGCGCAGGTCGGCCAGCGTCACCGGCTCGCGCGCGGCGTTGATGATGGTGGCGACGGCGCGGGGCTGGGCCTGGCCGAAACGCAGCCGCAACTGCCCCTCGACATAGCCGAGCGGGGCGCCGGTATCGAGCGCGCGGCGGGCGGCAAAGGCGACCAGCAGCCCTTCGGCGCGCGCGGCATTGCCCGACGCGGCCTGTGCCTCGACGGTGATGCGGTTGAGCCGCTCCTCCAGCTGGATCACGCGGGCGTCGAGCATCTGCGCGGCATCCGCCGTCAGCGGACGGCCCGACGGGATGGCGTTGCTGCCCAGCAGCGGCGCAGGCAGGGCGGGCGTCGCCGCCTCGTCCTTGCCCCAGCGCCGTTCGATCTGCGGCATCGCCCAGATGGTGACGCCGATGCCGATCAGAAACGCGAACAGCAGCAGCACGGGCGTCAGCCAGGATGTGCGTCGGCGCGCGGGCGGCGGCGTTTCCTGCTGAATTTCCACACTCTCCTGCTCGTTCATCAAGTCTCTCTCGTTTGCGACCGCGGTTTCATTCGCACAATCGACGGGCGAGGGCCAGTACCGCCGCATCATTGGGCGCATCGGCGGCCTGCGCGCTGCGCCATCCGCTGCCGCAGGCGGCAAGCGCCGCCGGACTTATCGCCACCACGTCGCTGGTTGCGCGCTGATTTTCGGCTAATATCTCCGCCAGCCGGGCGCCGGCCGCCGCAGAATGGACCAGCAGCACGCCGCCGCTCAGGTCCAGCGGATCGCAGGGCAGGGGCATCATCCGATAGACCGGGATGCGCGTCACCCGCAGCGGCCCCGCGTCCATCGGCGCCACCGCCTCGCCCGACAGATGCAGCAACGCCCGGAGCCCGTCGGCCCCGATCCGCGCGGCGATCGCGCTGGCATCGCCATCCCCCGCGACCGGATCGGCAAATCCCGCCGCCCGCAGCGCCTCGGCGGTCGCCGCGCCCACGGCATAGGTCGGCAAGGCGCGATAGGCCTGCAGCGCGGCCCCGCCGAATCGCACCGTCTGCGCGCTCGTCACCAGCAGCGCATCGAAATCCCCGGCGGGTGGCGGCGTCCAGGTCATCGCCTCGGCCGCGAACAGCGGACACAGCCGCACCGCCAGCCCCATGGCCATCGCCTTGTCCGCCGTCCTGCCGGCGCCGGGCGCGGGCCGCAGGATGATAAGCGGTCTCACCCCTCGAACAGGCTGCGCAGCGCCGGGCTTGCCCGTTCCAGCAGGCTCCGGCCGCTCGCCTCGGCTGCGTCGAAATCGCCGCGCGCCAGCCGTGCCTCGTCCCGCACCGTCTCGTCCCCTTCCGGGCTGATGATCTCGGCGCGCAGATGAATCTGTTCGCCCTCCAGCAGCGCGAGCGCGGCGATCGGCGAATGGCATGTGCCGCCCAGGCCCCGCAGCACCGCGCGTTCAGCCATCACGCAATCGAACGTGTCGCGATGGTTGATCGCCGCCAGCCAGCCCAGCATGTCGTCATTGTCGGCCAGCGTCTCGATGCCGACGGCCCCCTGCGACGGCGCCGGCAACATGGTGTCGATTTCGACCGTGGCGCCAATGTCCGCCTGCCCCAGCCGGTCGAGCCCGGCGGCGGCGAGCAACGTTGCATGGGCTTCGCCGGATTCGAGCTTGGCCAGCCGGGTGGCGACATTGCCGCGGAACAATATGATCTGCGCGTCGGGGCGTAACCGCTTCACCTGCGCGGCACGGCGCGGCGAACTGGTGCCGACGATCGGCTGCGGCGGCAGCGCGGCAAAATTTTCCACGCCGACCAGCCGGTCGCGCACATCGGCGCGCGGCAGCATCGCGGCAATGCGGATCGCATCGGGCCGGATCGTCTCGACATCCTTCATGCTGTGGACGGCGCAATCGATCTCGCCCTCCGCCAGCGCCCGGTCCAGTTCCTTGGTCCACAGCGCTTTTCCGCCGATTTCCGCCAGCGCCCGGTCCTGGATCCGGTCGCCGCTGGTCTGGACGATGACGGTGGTGATGGCGTCCTGATCCCAGCCATGGGCGTCGCGCAGCGCCTGCGCGGTCATATGGGCCTGGGCCAGCGCAAGCGGCGATCCCCTGGTGCCAAGGCGCAACGGTCGTTCGGGTCTTTTCATAAGCGGCTTGCTCTAATGGCCACGGGCACTAGATGGAAGCGGCAATGACCATCATCCTCGGCCTGGAATCAAGCTGCGACGAAACCGCGGCGGCGCTGGTGACGGCCGACGGGCAGATATTGGCCCATCGCCTCGCCACGCAGGAAGACGCGCACCGTCCCTATGGCGGCGTCGTGCCCGAAATTGCGGCCCGCGCCCATGTCGAGGCATTGGCCCCGCTGGTCGAAGCGGCCCTGGCCGACGCAAAGATGACGCTGGCCGATGTCGATGTCATCGCCGCCACCGCCGGCCCCGGCCTGATCGGCGGCGTGATGGTCGGCCTCGTCACCGGCAAGGCGCTCGCCCATGCCAGCGGCAAGCCGCTGGTCGCGGTCAATCATCTGGAGGGGCATGCGCTCTCGCCGCGCCTCGCCGACCAGAATCTGCAATTCCCCTATCTGCTGCTGCTGGTGTCAGGCGGCCATTGTCAGTTGCTCAGGGTGGAGGGCGTCGGCCAGTATCGCCGCCTTGCCACCACGATCGACGACGCTGCTGGCGAAGCCTTCGACAAGACTGCCAAGCTGCTCGGCCTCGGCTTCCCCGGCGGCCCGGCGGTGGAAAAGGCGGCAGCGCAGGGCAATCCGCGCGCCGTGCCGCTGCCGCGCCCGCTGGTCGGCACCGATGAACCCCATTTCTCCTTCGCCGGCCTCAAGAGCGCGGTGATGCGCGCCGCGCAGTCGGGCCAATATGCGGTCGAGGATATCGCCGCGAGCTTCCAGCAGGCGGTGATCGACTGCCTGCTCGACCGCACTCGCCGCGCGCTCGCCGCGAGCGAAGGCGTGACCGCACTGGTCGTGGCTGGCGGCGTCGCCGCCAATCAGTCGGTGCGTGGAGCATTGACCACGCTGGCGCAGGATCATGGCCTGCCCTTCGTCGCGCCGCCCTTGTGGCTCTGCACCGATAATGCGGCGATGATCGCCTGGGCCGGCGCGGAGCGCTATGCTGCGGGCATGACCGACGATCTCACCATCCCCGCCCGGCCGCGCTGGCCGCTCGATCCGACGGCGGAAAAGGCGCGTGGAGCAGGAGTGAAGGCATGAAGGCGGGAGTCATCGGAGCAGGCGCCTGGGGCACCGCGCTGGCGCAATTGCTGGCGGCCGACGGGCAGGATGTGCGCCTCTGGGCGCTGGAAGCCGACGTGGTCGACGCGATCAACGGCGCCCATGAAAATCCGCTCTATCTGCCCGGCCTGCCGCTTTCGCCCTCGATCCGGGCGACCGGCGTCCTGTCGGACCTGGCTGATCGCGACCTGATTCTGGTGGTCAGCCCGGCCCAGCATCTGCGCAGCGTCGTCGCGCAGGCGCCGGCCGGCGTGCCGCTGGTTCTCTGTTCCAAGGGGATAGAGGCGGGCACCGGTCTGTTGATGTCGGAAGTCGCGGCGCAGGCGCAGCCAAGCTCGCCGATCGCCGTCCTCTCCGGCCCCACCTTCGCCCATGAAGTGGCAAAGGGCTTGCCGACCGCCGTCACCTTCGCTTGCGCCGACCAGGCGCTGGCCGAAAAGCTGGCGGCGCGCATCGCCCGCCCAACCTTCCGCCCTTATCTGTCGGACGATGTCGTCGGCGCGGAAATCGGCGGCGCGGTCAAGAATGTGCTCGCCATCGCCTGCGGCGTGTCGGAAGGGGCCGGCCTCGGCCTCAATGCGCGCGCCTCGCTGATCAGCCGGGGTTTTGCCGAAATGACCCGCTTCGGCCTGGCGCGTGGCGCCCGCGCCGAAACGCTGGGCGGCCTGTCGGGCCTGGGCGACCTCGTCCTCACCTGTTCCTCCACCAATTCGCGCAACTTCTCGCTCGGCAAGGGGCTGGGCGAGGGGCAGAGCGCAGCCGAGCTTCTCTCCAACCGTCGCACCGTGGCCGAAGGCGCGCATACCGCGCCGGTGCTGCGCGATGCAGCCCGCGCGGCCGGCGTCGAAATGCCGGTGGTGGAAGCCGTCTGCGCCCTGCTCGGCGACGCCGCACCATTGGCACAGGTCATCGACGCGCTGCTGGCGCGTCCGCTGCGGCCTGAATAAGCATCGCCGCGACACAATAGATCGCCTATAGACATGAGCATGACAATCGAGGGGGACCAGGGTCCTGTGACCGCGCAGGCGACCCCTGCCGAACAGAAGGATGACATCGCCGCCCTGGCCAAGGGCGGACGGACCAACGTCTTCGGCTTCCTGCTGCGCCTGGCTGCGCGCCTGCCTTTCCTGTTCATCGCCGGCCGCTGGTATGGCGCCGATGCGCTGGGGCGCTTCGCCTATGCCGTGCTGGTGGTGGAATTCGTCGCCCAGATCGCGACGCTGGGTCTCAAGCGCGGTCTTGCCGGCGCGCTCGCCCAGACCGAACGGCCGCACAGCCATGTCGTGACCGACGCGATGGTGGTGACGCTGATCGCGTCGCTGCTGGGGGCCGGCCTGTTGATTGCCTTCCCCCAGGCGATGTTCCCCAACAGCGGCATCAACGGGCTGGACCGGTTGCTGGCGCTGATCGTCATCGCCGTGGCCACCTCCGACGTTGCGCTGGCCGCCTGCGCCTATCGCTTCGACATCGGCGCGACGGTCCGCGCGCGCTCGATCATCGAACCCTGGGCGATCAGCATCGGCGCCTTCGGTTTCGCTTATTATTCGCTGCGCGACGGTCTGATCCTCTCCTATGTCGTGTCGATGGTCGCGGCGATGATCGCCTCGATCATCCCGATGTGGCGTCATTATGGCCGGCCGCATGGCTGGCGTCCCGATGCCGGGCGGCTCTGGCGTCTGGCGCGCCGCAACCTGCCGCTCGCCGCTGCGGACGGCGTCGAATGGGGCTCGCGCCGGCTCGACATGGCGATCCTGGGCCTGTTCGTCAGCCCGGCGATCGTCGGCATCTATTATGTCGCGCAGCAGGTCGCCTCGCTGCCGCAGAAATTGAAGACCAGCTTCGACCCCATCCTGGGCCCGGTCATCACCCGCAACCTGGCCGAGGGCAATCTGGCGGCGATCGCGCGCCAGGTCAGCCAGGTCGGCTTCTGGATCATCGCCGCGCAGGCCGGCATCGCGCTGGCGCTCGGCATTCCGGGTGAGGCCGTCATGGGCCTGGTTGGTCCGCATTTCGTCGGCGGCACCGGCGCGCTCGCCTTCCTGCTGCTGGCCGAAGTGGTCGCGGCGACCGCCGTGGTCAGCGAATCCGCGCTGGTCTATATCGCCCGCCACCGCAATCTGATGATCTCGCTCAGCATGATCGCGTTGCAGGCGGCGCTCAGCTTCGGTTTGATCCTACTCGGCAAGCGCTTCGGCCTCACACCGCAGGAACTGGCCGCCGCACCTGCTCTGGGCCTCTGCATCGCGCTCGGCGCTGGCGCTTTCGTCAAGGCGCGGCTGCTCTCCAGCCTGCTCCACGCCCGCGTCAATGCCTGGCGCTGGCCCCTGCTCAGTGCCTCGGGCGTCGCCTGCATCGTTGGTGCGGCCTTCGTCGCCCTGCCTGCGCGCTTCGAATGGGTCGAACTGGCGGTCGGCGTCTGGGCGATCCTGGGCGCCTATGGCTTCGTCATCTGGCGCTGGGGCTTCGGCCCGGACGACCGTGCCCTGTTCCGCAAGCAAAAGAACCCGGCCTGATCCACCCAATAAAAAAGCCCGCCTCTCGACCGGAGAGGCGGGCTTTTTTGTCAGTGTCTGTCGCGATCAGGCGAACAGCTTGGCGCGGATCAGGTTCAGATCTTCCTCGGGACGCGCGCCCCAGTGCGAGATCACTTCGGCGGCGGCCGCCGCGCCCAGCGCCAGGCAATCCTCGACGCTGCGCGCTTCCAGATGTGCGGCCAGATAGCCGGCGGCGAACAGGTCGCCCGCGCCGGTCGTGTCGATGATCTGGCTGACGGGCGCAGCCGGGGCCTCGTGACGCACGCCATCGACGATGGCGACCGCGCCCTTTTCGCTGCGGGTCGACACCAGCACCGGCACCTTGTCGGCGAAGCGGGCCAGCGCTGCATCGAAATCATCGACCTGCGCCAGCGACTGGATCTCGCCCTCGTTCGAGAAGAGGATGTCGATCAGCCCCTGTTCGATCAGGTCGATGAAGTCGGCGCGATGGCGGTCGATCACGAAATTGTCGGACAGGGTGAAGGCGACCTTGCGGCCGGCATTGCGGGCGGCGTCGATCGCGGCGCGCATCGCGGCGCGCGGCTGCTCGGGATCCCACAGATAGCCTTCCAGATACAGGATGCGGGCCGACTGGATCAGTTCCAGGTCCAGCGCCGCTTCGGGCAGGAACTGCGAGGCGCCCAGGAAGGTGTTCATGGTGCGCTGCGCGTCCGGCGTCACCAGGATCAGGCAGCGGGCGGTCGGAATGTCGCCCTGCATCACCGGCGTGTCGAACTTGATGCCCAGCGCGCGCACGTCATGGGCGAACACCGCACCCAGCTGGTCGTCATTGACCTGGCCGATGAAGCCGCACTTGGCGCCCAGCGCGGCGAGGCCGGCCAGCGTGTTGGCGGCCGAACCGCCGCTGATTTCCTTGGCCTGGGGCATGTCGGCATAAAGGGTCTCGGCCATTTCGGCGTCGATCAGCTGCATGCCGCCCTTGGTCAGCGCATGCTGCGCCAGAAATGCGTCGTCGCTGCGGGCCAGAACATCGACAATGGCATTGCCGATCGCGACAACGTCAAGCGTGGGGGAAGAAGTCACGCGGGCTCCTGTGAAAGATGATAGGAAAATAGCGGTAAATTGGGCCGTCTCTACCGGTCCGGGGGCGCTGGCGCAACGCTGCTGATTGACGGAGCCGCCGGCGCGCAGGATATCGGGCCATGATCATCACCGCGGCGCTGCGCGCCTTCCCCCTGATCTTCCACGCCGCCGCCCGCCGGCTGCTGGTCAAGACGCTGGCGCTGACCCTGTTGCTCTTCGCCCTGCTGGGCGTCGGGCTATGGGCGGCCTTTCACGCCACGCGCCTGCATTTCGGCTGGGGCGAGGGCGACGGTTGGGGCGGTATGGCGGAGGCGGCAGCGACCGGCCTTGCCATGATCGCGGCCAGCTGGCTGCTGTTCCGCACCATTGCCATGCTGGTCATGGGCCTGTTCGCCGATGATGTGATCGAGGCGGTGGAGCGCGATACTTATCCACAGGCTGTAGGCCGGCCGGTGGGCTATGCGCGCAGTTTCCATTATGCACTGCGCTCGGTCGGCCGAACGCTCGGCTGGAACCTGCTGGCGCTCCCCGGCTATGTGCTGCTGCTGGTCACAGGGTTCGGCACAATCGGGCTGTTCCTCGCGGTGAACGCCTATCTGCTCGGCCGCGACCTTGCCGACATGGTCGAGCCGCGCCATCCCGGCCTGCCGCCGATTGGCCGTGGCAACCGGTGGCTCATGGGCCTCGTTTCGGCGCTTCTCTTCCTCATTCCCCTGGTCAACCTGCTTGCGCCGATCTGGAGCGCGGCTATGGCGGTCCACATGTTGCTAGGGTCCAAGAGGAAGCCGGTCTGATGTCGCCCCGTTTCGCGCTCGCCGCGCTCCTGTCGCTGCCGCTTGCGGCCTGTGGCGGCGTCGTCCCGCCCGCCACCAGCTACACCCCGCCGCCCGCCGGTCCGCCGGCCAGCGCCTTCACCAAGACCGGACCGCTGATGGGCATGGATGCCAAACGCCTGACCCAGATGTTCGGCACGCCGCGCCTCGACATTCGCGAAACGACCGTGCGCAAGCTGCAATTCGCCAATGGTCGCTGCGTGCTCGACGCCTATCTTTATTCGCCCGGCAAGGGGAAGGAGCCGGTGGTGACCCATGTCGATGCCCGCACGCCCGCCGGCACAGACGTCGACCACGCTTCCTGCGCGGCTACGCTCCAGCAGCGCTGAGCAATTGGCCTAGCGCCCATTCGGCCGCTTCCGCCACGACTGGATCGGGATCGGAGGTCAGCGGCCGCAGCCGGTCGACCAGCCCCAGGTCGCCGCTATTGCCGGCCGCGATCGCCGCATTGCGCACCATCCGGTCGCGCCCGATCCGCTTGATCGGCGACCCGGAGAAAATCTCGCGAAAGCCCGCATCGTCCAGGTCGAGCAGGTCGCCCAGCGCCGGTGCCGCCAGCTCCGCCCGGCCGATGAAGGCGCGGTTGGCCGCTGCCCCCTGCGCAAACTTGTTCCAGGGGCAGGCCGCAAGGCAATCGTCGCAGCCATAGATGCGATTGCCCATCCGTGCCCGGAACTCTTCCGGGATCGGTCCCTTATGCTCGATCGTCAGGTACGAGATGCAGCGCCGCGCATCGACGATATAGGGCGCGGGAAAGGCATCGGTCGGGCAGGATGACAGGCAGGCCGTGCAACTGCCGCAATGGTCCACCTCCGGCGCGTCGGGTTCCAATGCGATCTCGGTATAGATGGCGCCCAGGAACAGCCAGCTGCCATGCTGACGGCTCACCAGATTGCTGTGCTTGCCCTGCCAGCCCAGCCCCGCGCCCTGCGCCAGCGGCTTTTCCATCACGGGTGCGGTATCGACGAACACTTTCAGCGCGGTCGGCTGCTGATCGACCAGCCAGCGGGCCAACGCCTTCAGCGCCTTCTTCACCACATCATGATAGTCGCGACCCTGCGCATAGACGGAAATGCGGCCCCGATCGCCGACCTCGGCCAGCGCCAGCGGATCACGACCAGGGGCATAGCTCATCCCCAGCATGATGACGCTGCGCGCCTCGGGCCACAGGCCCGTGGGCGATCCGCGCTGCTCGGCCCGCTCCTCCATCCACAACATGTCGCCATGATGGCCGGCCTCCAGCCATTGGCGCAGCCGCTCGGCCGTGCGCGGCGCGGCATCGGCGCGCGCGATCGCACAGGCGGCAAAGCCCAACTGCGCGGCCTGCGCTTTCAGGCGCTGCTCCAATGTTTCGTTTTGCACTGGCATGGTCCGGGATTATCAGGGGCGGATGATCGGTGACACTCCGGCTCCTGCCGCCCCCTATGCCGTCGAAGGCCATGCTCTTGTCAAGGCGTTCGGCGATTTTCGCGCGGTGGATGGCGTCGACATCGCCGTGCCCGCCGGCACCATCTATGGCATTTTGGGGCCGAACGGCGCGGGCAAGACGACCTTGCTGCGCACCCTGCTCGGCATCATCGACCCTGACGAGGGCCACCGCACCCTGCTGGGCGATCCGGCGCCGCTGCGCATGGCCAAGCAGGTCGGCTATCTGCCCGAGGAGCGCGGCCTTTACCCGTCGATGAAGGCCTATGAGGCGATCGCCTTCATGGGGGCGCTACGCGGCCTGCCGCTCCATGTCGGGCGCGAACGGGCGCGCGCCATGCTCCAGGACTATGGCATGGGTGCCTCGGTCGAAAAGCCGATCCGCCAGCTCTCCAAGGGCATGGCCCAGACGGTGCAATTGTTCGGCACCATCGTCCATGAACCGCGCCTCATCGTCCTCGACGAGCCCTTCTCCGGCCTCGACGCGATGAATCAGGAAAAGCTGGAGGCGCTGATCCGTGATCAGGCGCGCAAGGGCGTCACCATCCTCTTTTCCACCCATGTCATCGCCCATGCCGAACGATTGTGCGAACGCATCGCCATTGTCGCGGGCGGCCGCATCCGGTTCGAAGGATCGGTCGGCGATGCGCGCGACCGGCTGCCGCCCCAGGTGACATTGCGCACACGGCTGAGCGACGGTGCCTGGCGCCGCGCCTTGCCGACCGACACACTGGCGCAGGATGGCGCCTGGCATTTCGCGCTGCCCGATGACGGCATAGAACCGCTGCTGCGGGCCCTGCTCGACGGTCAGGCCGGGATCGAAAGCCTGTCGATCGAACGGCCGGGCCTGCATGACGCCTTCGTCGCGATCGCGGGGGAGGCTACCGCCCGCCAGATGCGCGATGACGCCACGCAGGAGGCCGGGGCATGAAGGAATTGCTGCGCGCCGCCAGCGTGATCGCCCGGCGGGATTTCACTGCCGTCGTCCTGTCCCGCACCTTCATCCTGTTCCTGATCGGGCCGTTGGTGCCGATCGTCATCGGCATGGTCTTTGCCGGTTTCACCCAGAAGATTTCCAGCACCGACCTGCGCCCGGTTGTCGGCATCGCCATGGCGCCCGCCGATGTCGGCGCGCTCGAACGGGCGCACAAGCGCCTGACCGAACGCATGGGGCCACAGGCGCTGCCGCGGCTTCACGCCGTTTCTCCTGATACCCCGCCGCGCATCTTGCTGGCCCGACCGGAATCGGACGTCGTCGCCATTCTCTCGGGCACGGTCTCCCGCCCGGTCCTGACCGGCAAGCCCGAGGACCTGGACCGGCTGCAGGGCGATCTCAGCCTGATCGCCAGCGCGGCGCAGGCCGAAAAGGTGCTGCACATGGTCAAGGTCGAGCGACAGGAAGTGGCGACCAGTCTCGGCGCCCAGTCTCAGGCCCGTCTGCTGATCGGTCGCACCGGCCAGATCGTCATCTTCTTCCTTACCATCTTGCTGGCGGGCATGATCCTGTCCAATCTGGTCGAGGAAAAGACGAACAAGATTATCGAGATATTGGCCGCTGCCGTGCCGGTCGACGCGATCTTCCTCGGCAAGCTGATCGCCATGCTGGGGATGAGCTTCGTCGGCATCGCCTTCTGGGGCGCCACCGCCTTCACCATCTTCATGGCGTTGAAGGCGCCCGGCACGGCCCTGCCCGATCCGGCGGTGGGCTGGCCTGCCTTCATCGCGCTCGGCATCATCTATTTCGCCATGGCTTATACGCTGCTCGGCTCGCTGTTCCTGGGCATCGGCGCACAGGCGGCGACCGTGCGCGAGGTGCAGACGCTCAACATGCCGATCACCATGGGGCAGATGATGATCTTCTTCTTCGTCTCCTACACGGTCGACCATATGGGATCGCCGCTGGAAGTGGCGTCGGTGGTCTTTCCCTTCTCGTCGCCCTTCGCGATGATCGCGCGGGCGGCGCAGGATGCGGCGCTCTGGCCGCATCTGGTGGCGATCCTGTGGCAGGGCGCGTGGGTCGCCCTCATCATCCGCATCGGCGTGCTGCTGTTCCGTCGCCATGTGCTCAAATCGGGCGGTCGCTGGTGGAAGCAGTTGTTCAGGAGCTCGACAGGCTGAGCAGGCTAGGGAGATGGAATGAACCGGCGGCATTTTCTCTATGGCGTCGCGACCGGCGCCTCTGCACTGGCCTTGTGGCAATTCCGCCCCGACGCGGCGGAAGCCGCCTATCCCTATCGCCTGACCGACGCGCAATGGCGCAGCAAGCTCAGCCCCTGGGCCTATAAGGTGCTGCGTCAGGGCGCGACCGAGTTTCCCGACAGCAGCCCGCTCAACCGCGAACATCGCGCCGGCATTTTCACCTGCGCGGGCTGTGCACAGAATCTGTTCAGTTCGAAGACGAAGTTCGACAGCGGCACCGGCTGGCCCAGCTTCTATGCGCCCTTGCCCCGCGCCGTCGGCACGTCGCGCGACTTCAGCCTGGGCGTGCCCCGGACCGAAGTCCATTGCGCCCGCTGCGGCGGGCATCTCGGCCATATGTTCGACGACGGGCCAAAGCCCACGGGCCTGCGTTACTGCATGAACGGCGTGGCCCTGGCCTTCAGTCCCGCCTGACCTTGTAGATGCGCAGCGGTCCCTTGGTGGGCAGCGGTTGCAGCCAGTCGGGCACATTGCTCCGCATCAGGTGCGCCGACAGGCTCTGGGGATGATCCTTGGCATAGAGCGCATATTCGGTCAGGCCCGCGCAGGTCACGACATAGTCGGCGCCACGCCCGCCATTGACCGACTGGATCACCGCGCGCGCCTTTTCCGGCGTCGCCATGAATCCTTCGATCACGGCGGTAATGCCGGCGGCGTTGCGGTGATGGGCAGTGCCGATCACGCGGTGCGGCGTCTGCACCAATATGTCGGGGCCAAGGTCCAGCGGCGCGAACAGGGTGGACGGGGGCAGGGTGTGCAGCGGCGCCAGCGTGGCGGCGGCCCGGCAATTGACGGCGCTGGTCTTGGCCGACGGGGCGTTGGGGATCAGGGCAATCCACAATGCGCTGATCCCGGCGGGGGTCAGCAGGATCAGCGCCACCGATCCCAGGACGCGCACCAGCGCCTGCGATGATGCCTGTACCTTGCGGAACAGGGCGATCAGCAACCAGGCGACACCGGGCAGAGCATAGACATGGGCGACCGACACGGCGCGCATAACCAGCAGCGATACCGCCATCGCCCCCAGCAGCAACAGGCCCAGCGCCAACCAGCGCATGCGCGCATCGCGGTTTACGGTTTGCCGCGCGGCGACCATTGCGCCGGCCAGCCCAACCAGTGCGGGCAACAGGATCACGCCGCGCAGCGACAGGCTCTGCACCCAGATCGGCCGGCCCTCCATCACCTGCAAATACCAATATTTATAGGCCAGCGGCCCGAGCGCCTGGAACGGATCGCCTGACAGGCAGGGACCACCGATCGCCAGCAGGATCGCAATGGCGGCCCCGCCGCCGATCGCGGCGATCAGGAAGCGCCGGGACATGCTGGCCGTGCCGATCAGCTTGCCGGCCAGCGGCACCAGCACCGCCATTGCCACCAGCGGCCAGACATAGGCGGCCGACAGCGCGTCGCATTGGTCATGCAGCAAGGCCGCCTTTCCGCGCAGCAAGGCCAGCAGCGCAAGCGCCGCCCCGCCCAGCGTCGCCGCAAAGGCCATGAAGCGCGGCGCTTCCCGGCCATCAAGCCATTGGCGCAGCGCAAACAGTCCGGCGAACAGCGCGACATAGGGCAGGGCTTCACTCGAAATCTGCAACCAGACTGCCAGCGCCAGCGCGCTCGTCACGCCGCCACGCACCCGGCTGCTATCCAGTGCGCCGGCCAGCGCGATCGTCGCCATCCAGATCTGCCAGCCATGATGGTCGATCCGCAGCGGCGTGAATTGCACCAGGATCGACGGTGCCGTCAGCAGCAAGGCCACGGTCATCAGGGCCAGAACAGGATCGCCAAGCCGCCGGGCCGCCAGATGCACGGTGCCGGCCAACCCGCCCAGCAACAGCAGCGGCACGGTGATGCAGGCGACCAGTTCTGCGGTCGCAGGCCCCAGCAGTAGCCGTGCCAGCAGGATCAGCCCTGCCACCGGCATGTCGACGATGCGCGACCAGTGCATCGGTCCGCCCAGTGGCGGGTTCACCCGATGCTGGCTGACATCCCAGAAGTTCTGTCCGCCGATCCAGTCACGCACCTGCACCAGCCGCATCGCATCGTCGGGGTCGCGAAAGCCCAGCGCGGCGAAATCGCCATGGAACAGCCACAGCATGACCGCGCTGCACGCCAGCCAGGCGAGCAGGATCAGCCAGCGGCCATGACGCTCAACTGCGCGCGAAAATGCCATATTTGCGGATCGCATAGACGCTCAGGAAACTGGCGGGGACCGATATCAGCTTGGCGATCGCCGGGGCAATGCCGACGGCGCTCAGCCCGCCAACCATGGCCATGGTGATCTCCATGCCAACCAGCGCACTGGCCACGAAGCCGAACCGCTGGGCGTGACTGGGGCCGGCGCCCGTGTCGAACACGAAGCGGATGCTGATCACCCAATGCACGACCAGGCCGATCGCATAGCCGCCAAAGGCTGCCAGCATC
This sequence comes from Sphingobium sp. MP9-4, assembly GCF_005281675.1. Lineage (NCBI taxonomy): Bacteria > Pseudomonadati > Pseudomonadota > Alphaproteobacteria > Sphingomonadales > Sphingobiaceae > Sphingobium > Sphingobium sp. MP9-4. The sequence goes on from NZ_LUFI01000029.1 coordinate 40,448, forward strand.
GGCGTTGTACCGGCTCGGCTCAGCATCAGGAAGGCCGCCATGTCGCTCGACAGCGCGCAGATGCTGGCCAGCAGGTAGCGGGCGAACATGAAGCGCGTGGCGATGGCGCCCAGCCGGGCGGTCAGGGCGCGCAACGGTTCGCCCATCGGCTCATGCGGCCTTCAGGCGGGAAGGCAACAGTCGTTCGCTGGCAAGGGCGGCGCGCTGTCCTTCGACATCCTGTCCCTCCTCGCCCGATTCATGATATTCGGCATCCTCGTTGACGCCCCAGACGTCATAGACGCGGGTGCCGGCCTCGATGTTGCGCACTGTCAACATCGCCGTCATCATCGCATGATCCTGGTTGTTATAGCGGTGCATGCCGTTGCGGCCGACCAGATGGAGCGTCGGGGCGACGGCTTCCAGCTCGGTGCGCATCGCCAGCACATGGTCGGCATAGGCATCGTCATAGACCGGATAGGCCTTTTCCTGCCGCACCACCGCGCCGCCGACGACATCGTCGGGATTGCACAGGCCCAATATGGCCATTTCCTTCTTGGCCAGGTCGATCAGGTCGGCGTCGGCCGACGCCCACAGCCCGTCGCCCTCGAAGCAGAAATATTCCAGGCCCACACAGGCGACCGATTCATCGGGCACCATTTCGGGCGACCAGCTGCGGAAATTCTGGATGCGGCCGACCTGTACCTTGCTGTCGTGGATATAGATCCAGTTGTCGGGGAACAGATCCTCCGACTTGATCATCAGCGTCACGGTCAGGAAATCGCGATATTTGAGCTCCATCGCCTCGGGCAGGGTTTCGGGCAGCGGATGGATGCGCGCGGCCAGCTCACGCATCGGCGCGGACGAAATCACATGGGCGGCGTTGATGATGACATCGCCGTCCGGGCCGTCCGCCACCACGCGCCAGCGCTCCGTGCCCTGATCCTGCGCCAGCTGCTTCAGGCTGTGCGCCATCAATATCTGGTTGCCGCCCTCGATCACCCGGTCGCGCGCGGCTTCCCACATCATGCCGGGGCCAAGGCGCGGATAGCGGAAGGTTTCGAGCAACGTCTTGGTCGCCATGCCGTCATTGGGCTTCTTGTTGAGGCCCAGCGAGCGCTTCAGCCCATCGACCACCGCCCCCCAGAGCGACAGGCCCTTGATCCGCTGCGCCGCCCAGTCGGCCGACATCTCGTCGCACGGCATGCCCCAGACCTTTTCCGTATAGGTCTTGAAGAAGATCGAGAACAGCTTGTGGCCGAACGCGTTGACGGTCCAGTCCTGGAAGGAACGGACATTGCGGTTGGGGAACAGCTTGGCCTTGGCGAAGCTCGCCATGCACAGGGTCGAGCGCCACACACCCAGATTCCACAGCGCCTCGAACGCGCGCAGGGGATAGGAGTAGAATTTCCCCTCATAATAGATGCGGCTCATGCGCGGGCGCTGGATGAAATCGTCCGGCAGGATTTCGTTCCACAGGTCGACCACTTCCTTCGACTTGGAAAAGAAGCGGTGGCCGCCAATATCGAATCGATAGCCATCCAGTTCGACCGTGCGGCTGATGCCGCCGACATAGACCGGGTCTTTCTCGATGACGGTGACGGAAAAGCCTTTCTTCGTCAGCAGATAGGCGGCGGTCAGGCCGGCCGGGCCTGCCCCGATGATGGCGACGTCCACACTCTGGTCGACACGCGACATGCTCTATATCCCCTGGATGGTCCTTCGTGTCACGCTGAGTGAAGGAAATCCTCTAAGGAGTGGTTAATCGCCGGTAAGCATGAATGAGCCGCCGACAGGAAAGGGCCGCCCCGCATGTGCGGAACGGCCCCCTGCAGTCCCCGTGACGGGGAAGGCTTCCCTTGCGGGATGGGTGAAGATCAGCCCTGGCGCTGGGCCAGCGCGTTGAGGTCGCTGCGTGCGCCGTCCAGAGCGCTGCCGACACAGTCGCGATAGTCGGGCGTCGCCGGCAGGATCGATCCGTTGACCCAGCCGCACACCTGCTTGGCGGCGCGGCTGATGCGATAATCGGCGCGGCGCAGGCCATTGTTGCTGGCCAGGTTCAGGTCGGCCACCGATACGGCGATGGTGCGGGTGGTGAGGCCGGTGGTGCCGTCAACGACGACTTCGTTGCTGCTGTTGCCGGCGATAGCCATGCCAGGCAGCGCAAGGGCCAGGGTGGCGGCCATCGCCACCAGCGTCTTCTTGGTCATCCTATTCTCCTGTCGAACATGCTTTTTCTTATGTCGTGCCCAACGCCTGACGTGGGTGCGGGGTCGTCATCCTAAATAGGATTGCCCGGTGACATTGAAAAGAGGCCAATTGCCAAAAAATGGCAGTTTTCTGCGATTTTGCGGGTGCGAACAGGATCGTTTCGCACCCGCATAAACCTGATCGCGATATCGTCCCAACGCGCCATCTAGCGCGTTGGGAAACAAGCCTTAATGGCGGAAGTGACGCATGCCGGTGAAGACCATCGCCAGGCCCGCTTCATCTGCTGCAGCAATGACTTCCTCGTCACGGATCGAGCCGCCCGGCTGGATCACCGCCGTCGCGCCGGCTTCCACTGCCGCCAGCAGGCCGTCAGCGAAGGGGAAGAAGGCGTCGGAGGCGACCGCCGAACCGATGGTACGCGGTTCGCTCCAGCCGGCCTTCTCGGCCGCGTCCTTCGCCTTCCAGGCGGCGATGCGCGCCGATTCCAGACGGTTCATCTGGCCCGCGCCGACGCCGGCGGTGCTGCCGCCCTTGGCATAGACGATCGCGTTCGACTTCACATGCTTGGCCACGGTCCAGGCGAACAGGCAATCCTTCAACTCCTGCTCGGTAGGCGCGCGCTTGGTCACGACCTTGAGCGCATCCAGATCGACCTTGCCATTGTCGCGGCTCTGGACCAGCAGGCCGCCGGCAATGCTCTTGACCATCAGGCCGGGGCGGGCCGGATCGGGCAGTTCGCCGGTCAGCAGCAGGCGCAGATTCTTCTTCTTGGCAAAGATCGCCTTGGCTTCGTCATCGGCGTCGGGCGCGGCGACGACTTCGGTGAAGATGCCGCTGATCGCTTCGGCGGTCGGGCCGTCGAGCGGACGGTTGACGGCGATGATGCCGCCGAATGCCGACACGCTGTCGCAGGCCAGCGCCGCTTCATAGGCTTCGATCAGCGTATCGCCGGTGGCGACGCCGCACGGATTGGCGTGCTTCACGATCACCACGGTCGGCGGGCCGTCGCGGAATTCGCTGACCAGCTCCAGCGCCGCATCGGCGTCGTTATAATTATTGTAGCTCAGTTCCTTGCCCTGGATCTGCTTGGCCTGGGCGATGCCATTCGCGGTCGGGCCGTTGGGCAGGTAGAGCGCCGCCGACTGGTGCGGGTTCTCGCCATAGCGCAGCGTGGTGCTGAGCTTGCTCGACAGTGACAGGCTTTCGGGGAAGGCGACGCCCTGGTCGGCAAAGGCGAACCAGCTGGCGATCATCGAATCATAGGCGGCGGTGGCGGCATAGGCCTTGGCCGCCAGCATCCGGCGGAAATCATAGCTGGTGGCGCCGCCCTTCTCGGCCATTTCGGCGATCAGGCGGGCATAGTCGGCCGGATCGGTGACGATCGCGACGCTCTCATGATTCTTCGCGGCCGAACGGACCATCGACGGGCCGCCAATGTCGATATTCTCGATGATCTCGTCGCGGTCGGCGCCCTTGGCCACGGTCGCGGCGAAGGGATAGAGGTTGACGATCACCAGGGCGATCGCGCCGATTGCATGCTCGTCCATCGACGCGACATGCTCGGGATTGCCCCGCACCGCCAGCAGGCCGCCATGGACCTTGGGGTGCAGCGTCTTGACGCGGCCGTCCATCATTTCGGGAAAGCCGGTCAGCTCGGAAATATCCTTCACGGCCAGGCCCGCCTCGCGCAGCGCCTTGGCGGTGCCGCCGGTGGACACCAGTTCGACGCCATGCTGGCCCAGTGCCTGGCCCAGTTCGATGAGGCCGGTCTTGTCCGATACGGAAAGGAGGGCGCGCTTGATGGTGACGTCGGTGGTCATGGGGATGCTTCCTGCTGTTCGGGATGCCGCTTCAGGCTTGCCGCAGCCCTCTAGTCGCGCGCGGCGCAAAAATACAGTCCTCAAGCGCAGGGAATTTCCCGATCTTGCGGGCCTTTGCCGCTACTGTATTGTGATTGCATAACAGTTGGGGGATCTGACATGCGCTATCTGCTCGCCGCCACCGCCTTGCCCTTGTTCGCCGCCTTTCCGGTGCTGGCGCAAATTCCGGCGCCGGAACGGGCAGTTACCGATCCCAAAAGCCTGACCTCGCCGGTCAATCCCGACGCCCGCGCCGTGCCGCTCGCCGATATCGGGGCCTCGCGCAGCCTGTCGAGCGCGGCGTGGAGTGCCGACGGCAAACAGATCTTCGTCGCCACCAACCTCACCGGCCGCACCAATATCTGGCGCACCGACACCGCCGGCAGCTGGCCGGTGCAACTGACCCAGTCGGATGATGCCCAGACCGGCCTCGCCGCCTCGGCTGACGGACGCTACCTGCTGTTCCAGCAGGATGTCGGCGGCAATGAATATAGCGACATCTACCGCGTGCCGGTGAACGGCGGCGCGGTCGAAAATCTCACCAACACCCCCGACCGGCGCGAAAGCGACTTGCTGGTCGGCCCCAGCGGCGGGCTGGTCGCGCTCGTCACCAAGCACAAGACCCAGGGCCAGTCCAATGTCGCGGTGATGGACGGCGCGGGCAGGGTGCGCGACCTCACGCAGGAGGCCGACCCGCAGTTCGGCTGGTCACCGGTCGCCTGGATCGCGGATGGCAAGGCACTGATCGCCAACCGCATGCGGATCGATTCCAAGGTCAGCGAAATCTGGCGCATCGACGTCGCCAGCGGCAAGGCGGCGAAATTGCTCGGCAAGGCCGACACCGTCTATGCCGCGACCGATGCGACCGCCGACGGCAAATGGATCGCCGTCTCCACGGATGAAGGCAGCGGCCAGATTCATGGCGGCCTGCTCGAAGCCGCCACCGGCAAATGGCGCTGGCTCAAATCCACGCCCTGGGAACAGGTGCCGGCCAGCTTCACCCGCGACGGCAGGGCGCTCATCTTCCGTATCAACGCCGACGCGCGCAGTAGCCTCTATCGCTTCGACCTGGCGAGCGGCGCGGAAACACCGCTCGCCATCCCGCCGGGTGTCAATTATCTGGTCGGCAGCGAGCCGCGCTCGCCCGACGGCGCCATGCTGATGCTCAACCATTCGGGCGCCGACTCGCCGGCCAACCTCTATCTCTATGACCTCGCGGCCGGCACCGCGCGTCCCGCGACACTGCTCGCCATCGCCAGCCTCCAGCCCGCCGCGCTGCCCAAGTCCGATGTCGTCACCTACAAGAGCTTCGACGGTACGCTGATCAGCGCGATCGTGACCATGCCCGCTAATCTGAAGCGCGACGGCAGCAACCCCGCCATCGTCCTGCCCCATGGCGGTCCCACCGGTCAGGCGCAGGATGGTTACAGCCGCTACGCCACCGCCTTTGCCAGCCGCGGCTATGTCGTGATCCAGCCCAATTTCCGCGGCTCGACCGGCTATGGCAAGGCATTCCAGGACGGCAACGTCAAGGATCTGGGCGGCGCCGACCTCAAGGACACGGTCGCGGCCAAGCATTTCCTGGTCGATAGCGGCTATGTCGATGCCAAGCGGGTCGGCATCTTCGGCGGCAGTTATGGCGGCTTCATGACCCTGATGGCGATCGGCCGGGCGCCCGACGAGTTCGCCGCCGCCGTCCAGTGGTTCGGCATCATCAACTGGCGCACCATGTATCGCGATCAGGATGAGGAACTAAAGGCCTATCAGCGCAGCCTGCTGGGCACGCCCGACAGCGATCCCCAGGTCTATGACGCCGCCTCGCCGCTCACCTATATCCGCGCCGCCAGGGCGCCCCTGCTTACCATCCAGGGCGAAAACGACATTCGCGTGCCGCGCGGCCAGGCGCAGGAGGTGCATGATATCCTCAAGGCCAAGGGCAATGTGGTGGAAACGATCTTCTATCCGGCCGAGGGCCATGGCTTCCAGAAGAAGGAGAATCAGCTCGACTCGCTGACCCGCACCGTCGCCTGGTTCGATACCTATCTCAGGCCGTCGCCTGCCAGATAGGGCGCGCGCTGCAGGCTGGCGCCTAGCAGCGCCGGCCACAAGGCCAAAGCGCCCAGCGCGACCCCGCTCATCAGTGCCAGCGGCGCGGCGAACAAGGGCATCGCCAGCAGCAACACCATCCGCCCACGCAGCCCTGCCGTTGCCTGTGGCCCCAGCCATAGCGCAGCGAGCAGCGCCATCACGCAATCATAGTCGCTGACATAGAGCGACCCTGCCAGCACACCCAGTACCAGCAGCGCCTTGGCTCGCGCCGTCGGTCCCTCCCGGTGCCAGACCCGCAGCACCAGCAGGGCGACGGTCAGGCTGGCGATCGCCTGCGCGGCATAGGCCAGCGGGATCGGTGCGCCGACATGCCGGACCAGCACGAAGATGGACAGCATCCGGTGCCATGTGCCGTCGCCATATTCCAGGATCACGCTCTTGAGCAGACTGCCTTGTTGCACATAGGCGATCCAGGCATCGATCCCGAACAGCGGCAGGGTGATGAGGATCAGCGCCAGCGCCGTCCCGATGAACGCGGCCAGCGCCCAATATTGCCGCCCGGCGAGCAAGGCGAGCGGGGTCAGCCAGCCCAGTTGCGGCTTCACCACGAACAGGGCCAGGATCATGCCCGCCATCGCTGGCCGCTCGCGCAACAGGATCAGGCCCCAGCCGATTATGGCCGCCGTCCAGCAGCCATTCTGACCGCCCATCGCATTGATGAACACCGCCGGCACCGCCAGCGCGACCAGCAGCCACTGCGCCGGCGCCAGTTGCCAAACCGCCAGTCGCCGCACCGCCAGCGCGAAGGCGCCCCATCCCAGCAATTGCCAGGCGGCCCAGGCCAGCGGATAGGGCAGTAGGCCGAACGGGGCGGAGATCAGCCACATCACCGGCGGATAGCTGTAATGATAGAGGTCGATGGGCGCGCCGGCGATTCCGATCTCGAACGCATGGAAAGCGGCCAGATCATAGATGATGCCGGCCTGTCCCGTCACCGCCAGATGCGCGCCGGACCAGAAATTCAGGAAATCCTCGCCAAAGGGATGGCCGGCGCCATCGGTCATGCCCTGGCGTAGCTGCCGCGCCAGATAGGCCAGGAACAGTGTGCCCGCGACCACGCACCATATATGCGCAATCCGTCGCAACTGCGCGGTCGGGATCGATCCCATCCGGTCGTAAAGCCCCGCCATCATGCGGACTGCCTAGGATGAAAGAATGAAGATCGGATTAGGCTTAAGGGAGGGAGGCGCTAGCGGCCCGGCCGCTGAAAGTGGCCGGGCCTGAGAGCGAGGTCGTTGATTGGTAGCAAACGGGCCTCGGGTCGCCCCTCTTGCATGCGCCCTTGTCCGGGCCGTTCATAGGAAAAAACGGACATCGATAGCCGGCTGAACAATAGCGCCCGCGTGATGGCCAATGCGATGCGGGTCAGCCGACCCGCTTGAACAGCCAGCCGATACTGGAGCCGCCCGGCAGTGCTTCGCTCGTGACCACCAACTGCCTTGTGGGGTGGGGGCGGCCGTCGCCATCGACCCACAGGCTATCCTCGACGCTCAGCACGCCGGCGCCGGTCCGGAACTGCCACAGCGCGCCCAGCTCGATCCGCAGCAACGCGCCCTGGCTGTCGGCGGTCAGGGTCGGTTCCACGCCCGGCGCCAGATGGAAGCGCAGCTGCACCGGCCGCTTGACCGGCTTCTTGCCGCGCGTCGCCGGGGTCAGCATATCCTCGCCGCGCACTTCCTTGCCATCGCCGCTCATCATCAGCAGCCGGCGGTGGACATAGCCCATGCGGCGGACATAGCCGTCATGGCTCAGTTCCACGCGGCTGCCATTGTCCAGCTCCTGCCGGTTCAGCTCGACCTCGGTCACGCCCTTGCCCAGCGTGCCGTCGGGCATCAGCGCGGTCGAATTGCTGTCGTCCAGCACCAGCGTGCTGTGCGCCGCGGTGGAGCGCAGCGCCTGGGCCAGATCGCGCGGGATATAGGCGCCTTCCAGCGCTGCGCCGCCGCAATTGATCACCAGCCGCAGCCGCCCGTCGCTGATCTCGATCGCGCCGGTGGAGGCGCAGCCGGCTGCGGCCAGGCGTGCGACCGGCGGCGGCGCCGCATCGATCTGCACCACCGTATTGCCCGCGCTGATCCGCTGATAGCCCCAGTCGCGCGCCTGGCGCAGCGGCCGGGTCCGCACCCGGCTGGCCTGCACCAGCGCCTCGACCATGTCGGGGTCGACCGCGCCCGCGCCCTGCCAGTTGCCCAGCCCCCCATCGCCATGGGTCAGGCCCAGCAAGGCCGGCACCGCGCGGCTCAGCCCGTCGATCAGGAAGCCGGGCACCTGCTCGCGCCGCACCTCATAGACCGCGACCACCATCGCCAGCAGCATCACGCCTTCCAGCTGCGCCAGCGGCGACCGGGAAATGATGCCGCCATCGCCATGGAAGGCGCTGTCGATCGCGCGCTTCAGGCCCGCTTCGCCGAACAGCTTGCGCGGATTGCCGCCGGGCATCAGCATCGACGCCGCGACGATCCCGCCCCAGGCGACCAGGCGCGGCAGGCCCGGCGCGGCTTTGTCCGCGCTCTGGTCCAGATGGCGCGCGGTGCGGGCGATGCAGTTGAGCACCAGCGACCGATAGACCAGGTCGCTCGACGACAGGATCAGCGGCGCATGGGCGGTCCAGAACAGCAGCCGCCAGGCCGCATTGTCGGCGCGCCAGGCCGGGTCGCTCGGCGTTTCGGCATGGGCGGCCAGCCATTTGCGCATCAGCGCCTCGGCCACCGGCGCGCCCTGCTCGCGCGTCGCGGCGGTCGACAGGTCGCGCAGCCAGCGGAAGCTGTGCAGATAGTCGGTGAAGGCCGGGCCGACCGCCAATTTGCCGAAATCGATCGTGTCGATCGCCAGCTTCTGGCCCCGGAACAGGAAATAGCCGGCACGAATCGCCTGGCCGGCGCGCGGGTCGCCGGGCACGACATCGTCCGGCACCGCCAACAACTTGAGCGGATATTTGCCCTTCAGCCGCCGGCTGTGCAGCGGCGTCTTCCAGCTCAGCCGATAGAAATGATTGGCGATCCGCTCGGCCAGCGACAGACCCTTGTCATCCGCGACGCGGATGAGCCGCTTGCCCTGTTCGATGCCGTCGTCGGCCGGGTCATGACCGGCCTCGACCGCGACAGGGGAGGACTGGCGCCGCTGGTTCGTCACCCGCCCCGCAGCGTCCTGATATTGTCGGCATAGGCGGCCGGGCCGCCGCGGAAGGTCGCGGTGCCGGCGACCAGCACGTCGGCGCCCGCCGCGATCGCCTTGGGCGCGGTGTTGATGTCGATGCCGCCATCCACCTGCAGGCGGATGTCACGGCCGCTCTTCTCGATCATCTTGCGGCACGCCTCGATCTTGCGCAGCTGATTCTCGATGAAGCTCTGGCCGCCGAAACCGGGATTGACGCTCATCACCAGGATCAGGTCAATATCGTCGATCAGATAGTCCAGCATCTTGGCCGGGGTGCCGGGGTTCAGCACCACGCCGGCCTTCACGCCCAGCGACTTGATATGCTGCACGGTGCGGTGGATGTGTGGGCCGGCCTCGGGGTGGACGGTGATGATGTCGGCGCCGGCCTGGGCGAAGGCGTCGAGATACTGGTCCACCGGCGAGATCATCAGATGCACGTCGAACGGTTTTTTCGTGTGCGGGCGCAGCGCCTTCACCACGGCCGGACCGATGGTGATGTTGGGCACGAAATGGCCGTCCATCACGTCGATATGGATCCAGTCGCAACCGGCTTCGTCGATGGCGCGGACTTCCTCGCCCAGCCGTGCGAAATCGGCGGACAGGATGGACGGAGAGATGAGAATGGGATGGGTCATTTGACCGCTCGCATTAGCCCTCCCTTGGGGCGAGGGCAACGCATGATTTGCGCGGTGCGGCGATGAGTCGCGTCAGGGGATGAAGAAGGTCGTGGGTTCCAGTCGGACCGGCGCGCCGACATCCTTCGGCAGCCATTGCTTGACCCCGTGCAGCGCCACCGTCTCGCCGTCCAGTAGCACCGGCGCGGCGATCAGCCGCATCGCGCAGTCGCTGCCGTCCGGGCGGCGAATGTCGACGTCCAGCGTGAAGCCGCGCTGGTGGCGGATGGCATAGGCGCGCAGCCGTTCCATCGCTTCGCGGCTGTCATGCGCATAGAGCGACACCGACAGTGGCCGGGGCACGATGCTGCCCGGCTCCAGCCCGAATATGTCATAGACGCCCTGGGTCCAGCTGATGCTGTTGTCGGCCAGATTGCAATGCCACAGGCCCAGCCCCCGGTCCGCCAGCGCCGCCTCATTCCCCGCAATATCCTGGTCCAGAACCACCGGCGCGAGATGCTCGCGCAGGTCGTAGAGTGGCCAGCTATGATGCAGGGGCAGGGGTTCGGTCGGACGCAAGACGGGCCTTTCCAGCGAAGGGCCTCACCTTAAGCCCCTCATGGTTAAGCCTTAGTTCCCGATGCGCACGATCCTTGCAACGAAAAAGCCGTCGGTGCCGCCCTGCTCCGCCAGCGTGTCGGGCAGGGTGCGCAGCCAGCCGTCGGCGCTGGGCGCCATGCCGTCGGGCAGTTCGCCTGCCTGCACTGGCCGGAGCTGAAAATCGGGGCGCACCGCCAGGAAGCGCGCCAGCTGCGCCTCGCCCTCGGCCTGTTCCAGCGAGCAGGTGGCGTAGATCAGCGTCCCGCCCGGCTTCACCCAGTCGGCGACACGGGCCAGCAGTTCGCCCTGCAGTTCGGCCAGTTCCGCGATCTGGCGCGGGCCGATGCGGTGCAGCACGTCGGGATGACGGCGATAGATGCCGGTGGCGGTGCAGGGCGCGTCGAGCAGCAGCGCATCGACCGGCGCCTCGGGTGCCCATTGGCGCAAATCCGCCTGCACGACATCGGCCGACAGTCCGGTGCGGGCCAGATTTTCGCTGAGCCGCTCCAGCCGCTTTTTCGACTGGTCGACCGCGGTCACGGTCCAGCCGGCGGCCGCCAGTTGCATCGTCTTGCCGCCCGGCGCTGCGCACAGGTCCAGCACGGTCCGGCCTTCGCCCGCACCGAGCAGTCGGGCCGGGCAGGAGGCGGCCAGATCCTGCACCCACCAGGCGCCCTCGGCAAAGCCGGGCAGGTCGGGCACGACCGCCCCCTCGGGCAGACGGACATGGCCGGGCGCAAAGCTGCTGCCGCCCAGCGCCTCGACCCATTTGCCGGTCTCGGCCGGATCGTGCAGGCTGACATCGACCGGCGGGCGCACGGCATAGGCATGGGCGGCGGCCAGCGGCATCGCCTCGCCCCATTGCCCGGTCCAGCGTTCGGCGACGTCGGCGGGCAGGGTGGGCGGCACGGGCAGGCTCGGCTCGGCGCGGGTCACCGTGCCGAACACGCCATGGACCAGTTTGCGCGGCCCGCCATCGACCAGCGGCAGTGCGGTGGCGATCGCCGCATGGGGCGCGGTGCCCAGCGCCAGCACCTGGATCAGCGCGATGCGCAGCACCATGCGCGCCTTGGCATCGTCGGGCAGGGGCTGCTTGGTGGCGCCGTCGATCAGCGCGTCGAGATCGGGCAAATGGCGCAGCGTCTCGGCGACGATGGCATGAACCAGTGCGCGGTCGGCCCGGTCGGCCAGCCCCTGGGTCGCGCCATGCAGCGCGATTTCCAGCGGATCGCCCCGACGCAAGACGGCGTCCAGCAGCTTCAGGGCCGCGCGGCGCGCGGGCAGGCCGGGGACATCATCGGCGCGCGGGGCACCGGAACGGGCGTTGGGACGACGGGACATCAGCGGCCCCTACGCGCTTTTGGCCCTGGGGTCATCTTCAAACGAAGCAGACGGCCGTGTAGATCGCTGCCGCAACCAGGGCGATGCTGGTGGCGACGCCGACCCACAGCGCCAACCAGTCCGACCGGCGCGGGCGCGGCACCATCCGCTTCGGTACGACCCGCAAGGAAGAGGGGATGCGTTTGCGACCCAGCGTAGCGATCGCGATCGTCCGCCGGCCGATCGCATGGAACAGGCGCGGCGTGTGGCGGGAAAAGATATAGTCGACGGCGATGTCGACGACCAGTCCGGCCGCCTCGCGCGCCACGAACCCGGCGGCGCGGAAGGCGATCTCGCCAATCTCGTCGACCGGCATCAGCGCCCGTGTGGATCAAGGGCGCTGCGCCGACGCTTGGGCGCTGCCACTGGCGACGCCACCGGAGAAAGGGCCGATGCGCGCGTCGAAGTTTGCGACGGCATAGTCATGGGCGGCGGGCCGTCCTTCTGCCCCATATCCTGCGCGATTTCCTCCAGCGCGGCGATACGCTTCTCGGTCGCCGGGTGGGTCGAGAACAACTCGCTCACATGCACCGGTACGATATAGAGCTGCGCAGCGGCGGGATTGCGCTCGGCCACCGGGTTGGGGATCAGCTCGGCCCGGCCGGAAATCTTGGCCAGGGCGGAGGCAAGTGCGCGCGGATTGCCGCTGATCTCCGCCCCTGCCTGGTCGGCGCCATATTCGCGGGTGCGGCTGATCGCCATCTGCACGATCATCGCGGCAAAGGGGGCGACGATCACCGCCAGCAAGGTCGCGATCATGTTGCTATGGCCATTCTCCTCATTGCCGCCGCGGAAGAAGAGGCCGAAATTGGCCAGCATCGAAATGGCACCGGCAATGGTCGCCACCATCGTCATGATGAGGGTATCGCGATTCTTCACATGGCCCAGTTCATGCGCCATCACGCCGGCCACCTCATCGCGGGTCAGCATGTTGAGCAGGCCGGTGGTCGCCGCGACGGCGGCATTTTCAGGATTGCGGCCGGTGGCAAAGGCGTTGGGCGCATCCTGGTCGATCACATAGACGCGCGGCATCGGCAGGCCGGCGCGCTGGCTCAGCGCCTGGACCAGGCCGTAAAATTCGGGCGCGCTCCGGGCATCCACCTCGCGCGCATTGTGCATGGACAGCACGATCTTGTCGGCATTCCAGAAGGTGAACAGGTTCATGCCCGCCGCCACCAGCAGGGCGATCACCGCGCCGCCGCTGCCGCCCAGCGTATAACCCAGCGCCATGAACAGCGCCGTCAGCGCCGACAACAGCATCACCGTGCGAAAACCACTCACTTGCACATCGCTCCTTTGCGGCCCAGATAGCGGGCCTTCTACTGAATATGGGGTTGCCGCGCGCGCTCCGCAATCGAAAGGCCCGACATGGGACATTTCAACGGCAAGCGCCCGGCGCATGTGAAGGCCCCCGAGCATCTCTCCAAGAGCCCGCCCGTGCCCCAGCCCGATCCGGTCGACCAGCAGCCGGTGCTGGACGAGGAACTCAGCCCGGTCCGCTATGGCGACTGGGAGCGCAAGGGCATCGCCATAGATTTCTGATTTGGCGACTTCCGATCGGCCACCGCTGAACGCAACTTGTTCGGCTTGCCGACGTTTCAGCACATATTCCGCTGGCCCGTGCCCGGCTAGCGGGCGAGCGCGACCCCATGCTCTGGCCTTTCCGGCCGGGTCTGCGCAGATTCAGGGGCATGAGGAGTATGCGGGGCGTGAGCGCGGAATTGGCGCAGGACGACAAGGTGACGAAGCCGGTTGCGGCCTATGCGCCGGAAGATGCGGCATTATTGTGCGGCATCGGACGATTGGTTTGTGCCTGGACGATGTTGGAGCACAGTCTGGAGGCGCGGCTGGCCGAATTGCGGGAAACCATGGGCGACGTGCGTACCATGGGCGCCCGCACGCGGCCGACCATGACGAAGCTGATGACCGAGTTACGCACCACCGTCGCGATGCGGGATCGTCGCAATGCGGCCGCATTGACCGAGATTGCAGAGGTCGAACGCGATCTCCAGCGTATCGACCGGTTTCGCTCCTTGATCATCGGCGGCTTTCAGCAACCGGCGCCCGACGGCTTTCTCTGCCGCGACCTACGTAATAATGCTCAGCATGTCAGTCTGGAACATTTGGACGAAGAAATCGCTGCGCTTGAACAAGTGGCGCAGCGTCTGCTGAATATCTGACAGATAAAAGACAAGTAGTCGCACCACTTGACCTTTTCCTCCCGGTTCGCGATCCCCAGCGGACCGGTATCCATCGAGAACGGAGTCCCATGTCGAACAAGCCGATTCGCAAAGCCGTCTTTCCTGTCGCCGGACTTGGCACGCGCTTTCTGCCCGCCACCAAGTCGGTGCCCAAGGAATTGCTGCCCGTGGTCGACCGTCCGTTGATCCAATATGCCGTGGATGAAGCGCGCGAGGCCGGGATCGAGCAGATGATCTTCGTCACCGGACGCGGCAAGGGCGCGATCGAGGATTATTTCGACATCGCCTTCGAATGCGAGATCACCCAGCGCGAGCGCGGCAAGGATCTTTCGGCGCTCGAAGGGACGCGCCTAGCGCCCGGCGACGCGGTGTTCCTGCGCCAGCAGGAGCCGCTGGGCCTGGGCCACGCCATCTGGTGTGCCCGCGACATCGTCGGCGACGAGCCGTTCGCCATCATCCTGCCCGACGAGTTCATGAAGGGTGCGCCCGGCAATGGCTGCATGAAGCAGATGGTCGAGGCCTATGAAAAGGTCGATGGCAATCTGGTCTGCGCGCTCGAAATCCCGATGGACCAGACGCCCAGCTATGGCGTGATCGATCCGGGCGCGCGCGACGGTGCCCTGACCGAAGTGAAGGGTCTGGTGGAAAAGCCCAAGCTCGGCACCGCCCCCTCCAACCTCATCCTGCCCGGCCGCTATATCCTGCAGCCCGACGTCATGACGATCCTGGAAACCCAGGAAAAGGGCGCGGGCGGCGAGATCCAGCTGACCGATGCCATGGCCTCGCTGATCGGCAAGCAGCCCTTCCACGGTGTCACCTTCGACGGTCGCCGTTTCGACTGCGGCTCCAAGGCCGGCTATATCGAGGCGAACCTCGCCCTGGCGCTGGAGCGCGAGGATATCGGCGCCCATATTCGCGACTTCGCGAAGGCCGAACTGGCCAACTAAGTTTCGATCCGCAGGGGTGGCCGCTGGTCGCCCCTGTTGCCCGTCAGAGCAGGCGGACGGCCTGCGCCAGCAAAATCCCGATGCCCGACAGGGTGATGGCGCCACCGATTGCCAGCTGCAGCGGGTGGACTATCTGTCGGATTGGCACACCGATGGCAGCTTCAATTTTGCTCATGCAAATCATTATCGCATAATGCGAGCGGAGAGTCACATCCATCTCTCCACTCACACTGATGCAGCGGATCGATCATCATTCGTGATTAAAAGTAACGAATGATCGGAATGGCCGCTCTAAAATCAGTAACGCAATAATGGGCTCAAACTGTCAGCTTCGCTGTCAACTTTGCACGGCTGGCGACACATAACCGGCGTCGTGAACGAACGGCATCGCCGCATCGTTCACCAGCGCCGTCAGGATCGCGGCAAAGTCCGTCGCGCAGCGAAACCCCATCTGGCGCTGCGCCAATCCCGCGTCATAGACCCGGCCGATCGACGCTGGCAGTTGCCAGCCACGTCGGGCATATAGCTCTGCAGCTTCGGGAAAATGGCGCGCGATCACTGCCGCCGCATCGCGCTTCAGTTCCTTGGCTTCCGCCCGAACGAACGGCGTTGGCGCGGAAACCAGATAGGTTTCGCAACGCGCTGGCGGCGTCCGTTCCAGCGCAACCAGATGCGCCCGCGCCGCATCCTCGACCGTCAGCCGGCGATGGAGAAATTCATTGGCCTTCAGATTCAGCCCCGACAGGCTGGCGTCCGTGTCGTCATCCTCCGGGAAGAAGCGGGCGGTGCGCAGGATGGTACAGCCGATGCCGCACTCCAGTTGCTGCACCCGGCACAGCCCCTCGGCCGCCAGCTTGGTCACGCCATAGATGTTGCGCGGCTCCAACGGACCGCTCTGCTCGTCGAGCCACACTGCCGCATCGCCAGCTTCGTCGCGCACCGCCTGGCTGATCATCAGCGATGTGGTGGATGTCATGACGAAGCGGTCATGCCCCGCCGCGACCGCTGCTTCCAGCAGGTTGCGCGTGCCGGTGACATTGACGTCGATGAAGGCCTGGGCGGGGTAGCGGGCGATGTCCGGCTTGTGCAGCGCGCCGCCATGGATCACCGCCTCGATCCCGCGTTCGGCAAAGACGCGCTCGATCAGCGCCCGGTCGGCGACCGATCCGATGATGTCGGTGCCCCGGCCTGACGCGACGTCCAGGCCGGTCACTGCATGTCCCGCCGCGCGCAGCATCGGCGCCAAGAAACGGCCCAGCCAGCCCGACGATCCGGTCAGCAGGACATGCATGTCAGGTCAATCCCTGTGGAAAGGACCGATCAGAACGGGACTTCGTCGTCCAGGTCGTTGTCGAAGTTCGGGCCGCCCTGACCGCCGCCCGAGGCGCGTCCGCCGCCGAAGCCGCCACCCTGGTTGCCGCCGCCCGACGAGCGCCCGCCACCAAAGCCGCCGCCACTGTTGCCGCCGCCGAAATCGTCATAATCGCCGCCGCCAAAGCCGCCGCTGCTCGCGCCCCAATCGCTGACGCCCTGGTTGCCGCCGCCCGAGGAGCGCCCACCGCCATAGCCACCGCCCTGGCCGCCACCGCCGCCAGGCGCGCCGTCCAGCATGGTCAGCACCGCGCCGGGGCCCGACAGGGCGACCTCGGTGGTGTAGCGGTCATTGCCATTATTGTCCTGCCACTTGCGGGTGCGCAGCTGGCCCTCGATGTAGATCTTCGATCCCTTGCGCAGGAAGCGCTCGGCGACGCCCACCAGGCCTTCGGAATTGATGACGACGCTATGCCATTCGGTGCGCTCCTTGCGCTCCCCCGACATGCGGTCCTTCCAGCTTTCCGAGGTCGCGATCCGCAGGTTGCAGATCTTGCCGCCATTCTGGAAGCTCTTCACTTCCGGGTCGGCCCCCAGATTCCCAATGAGAATGACCTTGTTGACCGAGCCTGCCATGATTCCTCCGAAAGCACTAAAGGCGCCGTTATAGAAGCCTCGAAGAACAAAGCTAGGCCAAAGGCCAGCTTGGGATCATCCGAGTCCCATCGCGACCGCCGCCCAATATGTCACGCCCGCCGCGGCGTAGGCCAGCACGAACAGGTAACCAATCATGAACAATGGCCATTTCCAGCCATTGGTCTCGCGCCTTGTGACAGCGATGGTCGAAATGCACTGCGGCGCGAACACGAACCAGGCCAGGAAGGCGAGGGCTGTGGCCAGGCTCCAGCGGCCGGCCAGCCGGTCGCCCAGTCCCTGTTCCAGCGCCTCGGCATCATCCTCGGCATCGATCGCATAGACGGTGGCGATGGCGGAGACGGCGACTTCGCGCGCCGCCATGCTGGGCAGCAGGGCCAGCGAAATGTCGCGGTTGAAGCCGATCGGCTCGACCAGCACGTTGATGCCGCCCGCGATCCGCCCGGCGATCGAATATTCGCTCTGCTTCACGCCCTCGGGCGCATGAGGGAAGCTGGCCAGCACCCACAGCACGATATTGGTGGCCAGGATGATGGTGCCGGCGCGCTTCAGGAAGATGACGCCGCGCTGCCACAGGCCGATCAGGATATCCTGCGGCCGGGGCCACTGATATTTCGGCATTTCCATCAGGAACCCGCCGCTGCGGCCCTTGGCCACGGTCAGGCGCAGTGCCCAGGCGGCCAGCATGGCACCGACGATGCCGGCGACATAGAGCAGGAACAGCACCAGCCCCTGGAGGCCGATGCCCGGCCCCACGCTGCGCGCCGGAATGAAGGCGGCGATGATCAGGCCATAGACCGGCAGTCGCGCCGAACAGGTCATCAGCGGCGCGATCAGGATCGTGGTCAGCCGGTCCTTGGGGTCGCTGATCGTGCGCGTCGCCATGATTCCCGGCACGGCGCAGGCGAAGGAGGAGAGGAGGGGGATGAAGGCCCGGCCCGACAGGCCGACCTTGGCCATGATGCCGTCCATCAGGAAGGCGGCACGGGCCATATAGCCGGTCGCCTCCAGCATCAGGATGAAGAAGAAGAGGATCAGGATCTGCGGCAGGAACACGATCACCGCGCCGACGCCGCCGACCACGCCCTGCAGCAGGAAGTCGTGGATGATGCCAGGCGGCAAAGTGTTGGTCACCGCCTCACCCAGCGCCGTGACCCAGCCTTCCAGCATGTCGGCGGGCACCGATGCCCAGGAAAAGACCGCCTGGAACATCACGAACAACAGACCCAGCAGCAGGGCGAGGCCCAGGACCGGGTGCAACGCGACCCGGTCGACCGCCGCCGTCAGCCGGCGCGACGGGGTTTCGCGCACGATCGCAGCGCGGGCGATGCGCCGGGCCTCGCGGCGCACGGCGTCGAAATCGGGTTCACCGGCGGAGGCGCGCAACATGCCCGTCTGCGCGCCGAGCAGCGTTTCCAGCTCGGTCTTGAGATGATCCAGGCCGCGCTTGCGCACCGCCACGGTGGACACCACCGGCACGCCCAGTTCGCGCGCCAGCACATTGGCGTCCAGTTCCAGCCCGTCGCGGGTGGCCAGATCGACCATGTTGAGTGCGACGACGGTGGGCAGGCCCAGCGCGATCAGCTCCAGCGCAAAGCGCAGATGATTGTCGAGGTTTGACGCGTCGACCACGATCACCAGCGCGTCGGGCAGCTTCTCGCCAGCCTGCTTGCCCAGCACGAAGTCGCGCGTCACCTGTTCGTCGGGGCTGGCCGGCGACAGGCTGTAGGTGCCGGGCAGGTCGACCAGTTCGACTGGCCGCCCGTCGGCCAGTGACAGCCGGCCCGCCTTGCGCTCCACCGTGACGCCCGGATAATTGCCCAGCTTCTGCCGCGCGCCGGTCAGCGCGTTGAACAGGGCGCTCTTGCCCGCATTGGGATTGCCGACCAGCGCGACAAGGGGAAGGCCGCTCATGCCTGCGCCTCCTGCGGGCCGGTGCTGACCTCCACGGCGGCGGCATGGTTGCGGCGCATCGCCACCGTCATGCGCCCGATCTTCACCGCCAGCGGTCCACGACCCAGCAGGCCGCCATGATGCAGCGCCTCGACGCTGGCGCCTTCGCACAGGCCGAACTCGCGCAGGCGCTGTCCTTCCACGGACGACAGCGATTCCCAGTCGATGGTTTCAACAAAAGCGGGTTGGCGCAGGGGCAGATCGGTCAGGCGCAAGGAGGATGGACTCTTAACCAGAAATCAGATTTGCGACTGACTATCAATTACGTCTGGTGAAGGCCAGCCCGAACTTCACACCGCCGGGTAGCGCAGCCGGCCGATGAAGCGCGACAGGCTGAGATGCTCGCCATCGCCCACGCCCTTGAACCGGGCCTTCATCTTCTCGAAGCGCATGATCCCCTCGATCCGTCGCGTCAGGAATGCGCGGCTGTCGGCATGATCCTCGCTCTCGTCATTGACGAAGGTCAGCAGCGTCGCGGCATAGATGCTGCCGAGCGTCGCGCGCTTGCTATAATGGTTGAGGTCGGTGGCGGTGTCGCCCGCTGCCCGCCACATGATATCGGCGGCGTGCCAGCCCAGCTTGGCGGCGCGCACGGCATTGGTCGGCATCGCCAGAATCGCCTGCGCCCGGCGCAGCGCTTCGCGGTCGGGCGCCAACAGGGCCAGGCGGGTCTCGATCAGCGCGCTGATCTTCTTGCGGATCGACATGGCGGCCAGCTTTTCGGGGGGGGACGCCTCCAGCATCCGCGTGTCGATGCTGGCGAACCAGGCTTCGATCATGCCCATGGCGCCGCCGTCGAAGGCCAGCGCGGCAACATCGGCATCGATGCCCTTTTCCGCCGCCGCCATCGCCACCGCTTCGGGCCGCCAGCCGTCAAAGGCGGCGTGGCGCGGCAGGATCGGCGCCAGCAGCGCGCGGATTTCGTCCAGGGTCAGGTCTTGGTTCTGGTCGCTCATGGTCGTAACCTAGGCCCGTCGGGGCAGGCGCACAAGCACCAGTGCGACCGCCACGGCCACGCCGCCGACAATGTCGGTCGCGCTCAATGTTTCGCCGAACAGCAGCCACCCGGCCAGCGCGGCGACGGCAGGTTGCAGCAACAGGCTCAGCCCCAGCACCAGCGGTGAAAAGCAACCGAGCGCATAGGTGAGCAGCCCCTGGCCGACGATCTGGCTGGACAGGGCGAGGATGATGAGCGGCGTCCAGTCCTGCGGCATCACCGCTTCGCCCATCGCATTGGCGGCGAGCAGCAGCGGCAAGGCCCCGGCTGCGCTGACGACCGCCAGCACCGACCAGCTGTCCAGCCGCTTGCGCGCGCCCTGGATCAGCAGAAGATAGGTGGTGTAGAGCAGCCCGGCGAGCAGGCAGAACAGGTCTCCCTTCAGGTTTGCGGGGGACAGCTCATAGCTGCTGCCCATCAATATGGCCGCGCCGATCGCGGCCAGGATCAGCGCCCCGATCTGCAGCTTCGATACATGTTCGCGCAGCACGATGAGGCCCCAGAGCGGTAGCATCAGCGCGCTCATATTGCCGAACAGCGTCGCGTTGGCGACCTTGGTATGGCCGATGCCCAGATGCCAGGCGGCCAGATCGGCGGCAAAGCAGACGCCGGCCAGAATCACGATCGTCCACTGGCCGCGCGACAAGCGGCTCTTGCGCAGCTTCGGCAATGCCAGGATGAACAGGAAGGGCATGGCGATCGCCAGTCGCCAGAAGGCGGCGGCCACCGGCCCGACATCGGCCAGCCGCACCAGCACCGGTCCCAGCGCCAGAATGATATTGGCCAGGATCAGCGCCGGAAAAGCGAGTCTGGGCGTCGCGATATGCGCCATGGGGGTTGAAGCGGCCATGGCGGCTCCCTAGCTGGCTTTCTGCATCAAGTCCCGTTGCAAATTGCAACGTTCATGAGGGAGGTTTCATGACCACTATTTTCGATCCGATACAGCTCGGCGCCGATACCGCCGCCAACCGCGCCATCATGGCGCCGCTCACCCGTGGCCGCGCCACCCGCGATCATGTCCCGACCCCGATCATGGTCGATTATTATGCGCAGCGCGCCTCGGCCGGCCTCATCATCAGCGAGGCGACCGGCATTTCGCACCAGGGCCTGGGCTGGCCCTATGCGCCGGGCCTCTGGTCCGACGAACAGGTTGCGGCCTGGAAGCCGGTCACCCAGGCCGTGCATGACAAGGGCGGGCTGATCGTCGCCCAGCTCTGGCATATGGGCCGCGCCGTTCATTCGGCTGTCACCGGCGAGCAGCCGGTTTCCTCCAGTGCCACCGCGACGCCGGGCGATGCCCATACCTATGAAGGCAAGAAGCCCTATGAGGTCGCCCGTCCACTGGCGATCGACGAAATTCCCGGCATCATCGCCGACTATGTGAAGGCGGCCAACAATGCGATCGCCGCCGGCTTCGACGGGGTCCAGATCCACGCCGCG
Organism: Sphingobium sp. MP9-4; assembly: GCF_005281675.1. Classification (NCBI taxonomy): domain Bacteria; kingdom Pseudomonadati; phylum Pseudomonadota; class Alphaproteobacteria; order Sphingomonadales; family Sphingobiaceae; genus Sphingobium; species Sphingobium sp. MP9-4. Next base: position 61,859 of record NZ_LUFI01000029.1, read on the forward strand.
AACGGCTATCTGATCGACCAGTTCCTGCGCGACAACAGCAATTTCCGCGATGATATCTATGGCGGCAGCATCGAAAATCGCGTCCGCCTGCTGCGTGAAGTGACTCAGGCGGTGGTCGATGCGATCGGCGCCGATCGCGTGTCCGTGCGCCTGTCGCCCAATGGCGATACCCAGGGCGTCAATGACAGCAATCCCGAGCCGCTGTTTGCCGCCGCCGCCGATGTGATGAACCAGATCGGCATCGCCTTCCTCGAACTGCGCGAGCCTGGCCCGGACGGCACCTTCGGCGCCACCGACGTGCCGCGCCTGTCGCCGCTGATCCGCCAGCATTTCAAGGGACCGCTGGTTCTCAACAGCGATTATGGGCTGGATCGTGCGCAGGCCGATCTCGCCTCTGGCCTGGCCGACGCGATCAGCTTTGGCCGCCCCTTCCTCGCCAATCCCGATCTGGTCGATCGCCTGCGCGAAGGCGCGCCGCTGACCCAGGCGCAGATGGCGACCTTCTACAGCCAGGGCGCGGAAGGCTATACCGACTATCCGACCCTGGCCGAGGAAAAGGCGGCCGCCTGATTCTTCGGCAGCAATGAATAAGGGCGCGTTCCTCGCGGAGCGCGCCCTTCCTTGTGTCTGCCAAAAGGCCGCGGATCAGACCGCGAAACGCTCGCGCAGGCCCAGCATGGCGATCGCCGCCTTGGCCGCTTCGCCGCCCTTGTCCTTCTGGTCGGGACGGGCGCGGACCAGGGCCTGCTCCTCATTCTCGACGGTCAGGATGCCGTTGCCGATTGCGATAGCGTCCATGCTCAGCGCCATCAGGCCGCGCGCGCTTTCGTTCGACACCACTTCGAAATGATAGGTTTCGCCGCGGATCACCACGCCGATCGCGACGAAGCCGTCATAGCGGCCGGTCTCGGCTGCCAGTGCGATCGCGCCGGGGATTTCCAGCGCGCCCGGAACGGTCACCACCTCATATTTGTGGCCGGCTTCATCCAGCGCAGCCTTCGCGCCTTCGATCAGCAGGTCGTTGAGATGGTCGTAGAAGCGGGCTTCGACGATGAGAAACTTGGCCATGCGAATATCCTTCAGAGCTCGATCGGACGCTGCCCAACCACGGCCAGGTCATAGCCGTCAAGGGCGATCAGGCTGTGCTGGGTGTTGCTGAGCAGGATCATGTCATGCACGCCCAGTTCCGCCAGGATCTGCGCGCCTACGCCATAGTCGCGCAGTTCGTCCATGCCGCCCGGCTGCTTGCCGGCATGGGCCTGGATCATGCGGGTCAGCATGTCGGGTTCGCCGTCACGCAACAGCACGACCACGCCGGCGCCTTCCTTATTGATGATTTCCATCGATCGGGCCAGCATGTCGCCACGCGGGCCTTCGGCACCGAAAATGTCGCTCAGTGGTGCCAGCTGGTGCATGCGCACCAGGGTCGGCTGGTCGGGGTCGACCTTGCCCTTCTGCAGCACCAACTGTTCCGACTTAGTCGCCTTGTTGAAGAAGGTGATCGCCTTCCATTCGCCGCCCCACTTGCTGTCAAAGACGGTTTCGGCGCGGCGCTCGACCACATGGTCATGACGGCGACGATAGGCGATCAGGTCGCGGATCGTGCCGATCTTCATCTTGTGCTTGGCAGCGAAGGGGATGAGGTCGTCGAGGCGCGCCATCGTGCCGTCATCCTTCATCACCTCGCAGATGACGCCGGACGGGTTCAGGCCAGCCAGGCGGGCGACATCGACGGCGGCCTCGGTATGGCCGGTGCGCACCAGCACCCCGCCGTCCTTGGCGATCAGCGGGAAGATATGGCCCGGTGTGACGATGTCCCGCTTGCTCTTGCCGGAATCGATCGCGACCGAGACGGTGCGGGCGCGGTCGGCGGCGCTGATGCCCGTGGTGACGCCTTCGCGCGCCTCGATCGACACGGTGAAGGCGGTCTCATGGCGGGTGCCGTTGTTGCGGCTCATCAGGTCCAGGCCCAGTTCCTCGACCCGGCCCTTGGTCAGCGCCAGGCAGATGAGGCCGCGGCCATGGGTGGCCATGAAGTTGATCGCGTCCGGGGTCGCCATTTGGGCGGGGATGACCAGATCGCCCTCATTTTCGCGATCCTCGTCATCGACCAGGATGAACATGCGGCCGTTGCGGGCCTCGTTGATGATTTCCTCGGGGCTGGCAAGTGCGGTGCCGCCCTCGCGCTTGAGCAGATAGGCTTCCAGCTTGCCCAGCGTCTCGGCCGTCGGGTTCCAGTCGCCTTCGCCCAGCTTGCGCAGGCTGTTGGCGTGCAGGCCGGCGGCGCGCGCCAGACCCGATCGGGACATGCCACCATCGGTAACGAGGGCGCGGACGGAATCGATAAGCGAGGACGACATAAACACTCCTTCCCGGATCGGGTATGGGAGTTATATCACATTGCAATGTGATTTCTTCAAGGGTGAAATCACATCATTTGCTGCGAAGGCTCTGCATCCGGTCGAGATAGCGGGCCAGCACATCGATCTCCAGGTTGAACGCCCGGCCGTCGGGCAGGCTGTCCAGCGTGGTGGCGATCGCGGTGTGCGGGATGATGTTGAGGCCGAAATGGACGCTGCCGTCGGGCTGGTCTTCGACGCTGTTCACGGTTAGCGAGATGCCGTCCAATGTGATCGACCCCTTGGCGGCCAGCGCGGCGGCCAGTTCGGCCGGTGCGCTGATGACCAGGCGGATCGAATCGCCCTCGCGGCTGGCCGACACCAGATGGCCGATGCCGTCGACATGGCCGGTGACGATATGGCCGCCCAGCTCGTCGCCGACCTTCAACGCGCGTTCCAGGTTGAGCTTGCCGCCCTGCGCCCACAGGCCCGGCGCGGTGCGGGCGACGGTCTCGGCCGACAGGTCGACCGCGAACCAGCCCGACCCCTTTTCCACCACCGTCAGGCAGGCGCCCGAACAGGCGATCGATGCGCCGATCGCGACCGTATCCATGTCATAGCCGCTTTCGATGACCAGGCGCAGGTCGCCGCGCTGCTCATGGGTGCGGATGGTGCCGATGTCGGTGATGATGCCGGTGAACATGGTGCCCAGATCCTTGGGAAAGAAATTTGCGCTGATCTAGGCGCTGCGCGTGCGCGCGTAAACCTCCAGCCGGTCCGGGTCGAACCGGCGCTCCTCGGTCTGGCGCCAGCGCCCATGGGCATCAGCCAGGTCGGTCAGGCCGATATCGCCGATCCCGGCCAGGCCCGACCCGATCAGGATCGGCGCGCGATAGAGTAGCAGCCGGTCGACCAGATCGGCACGCAGGAAGGCGGCGGCGGTCTCGGCGCCGCCCTCGATCATCAGATGATCGACCCGGTCGAGCGTCGCGATATCCTCCGGATCGGCAATCGCGCTCCAGCCTTCGGGCGCCGGGCCACGGCTCAGCAGCAGCCGGCGCGGCGATCGCTCCTCCAGCCCCGGCAGGCGCACATCCAGACTGGGCGCATCGGCGCGCAGCGTGCCGCCGCCGACCAGGATGGCGTCATGCCGTGCCCGCTCCAGATGGGCATGGGCACGGGCATCCGGCCCGGTGATCCAGCGACTCGACCCGTCAGCCAGCGCGATCCGCCCGTCGAGCGTGAGGCCCAGCTTCAGCGTCACTGCCGGGCGCCCCAGAGTCTGGCGCAGCACGAAGCCGCGCATCGCCTCGGCGGCCTCGGCCGCCATCAGCCCCATCTCGACCACAACGCCACGCTCGCGCAGCCAGGCGGCGCCTTGGCCATCGGTGCGCGGATCGGGATCGCGCAGGGCAATCACGACTCGGGCGACGCCGGCGCGCGCCATCAGGTCGGCGCAGCGCGGCCCGCGCGGGCTGAGGTGAAAACAGGGCTCGAGCGTGACATAGGCGGTGGCACCTTCGGCCCGGTCCATCGCCTCGTCCAGCGCCTGCGCCTCGGCATGAGGGCGGCCGCCCTTCTGGGTCCAGCCGCGACCGACGACATGGCCACCGCGCACGATCAGGCAGCCGACATTGGGGTTGGGGGTCGACAGGCCCCGGCCACGTTCTGACAGGGCAATCGCCGCCGCCATGTAGCGACGGTCAGCGGCGACGTCTGTGGTCATGGTCAGGGTTTGGCGGTCGCCGCGTCGACCTTCTGTTCGGCCTCCGCCTTGGCCAGCCGCTGGTCCAGCAAGCCATTGATCTGGCGGACGGCCTCCTTGCGCCGTGCGGTGTTGCGGGCCTCTTCGTCGCGCCATTCGATGCCGAATGCGTCGGCATAGCCCTGCATCTTCTTCTGCTGCTTGACGAGGGCCGCCTCGCGCTTGGCGAAGTCGATCTTCTGCTGCAGGATCACCGCCGCGTCGGATCGGTTCGCATCCCAGCTCTGGACATAGATGATCTTGTTGCGGGTCGGCATCGTGTTGGTGTTCGCATCGACGATGAACGCCCATACGATTACATAGGTGAAGGCCGCGGACACGCCGAGCAGCGGCCATTTATGCTGGCGCTGCTGCCGGAAATAGCTCCAGAAATCACCAAAGGCGCTCTTGGGAGAAACGGGACGGGGAAATATCGCCATGCCGCGCTTATAGGGCAGGGCGGGCGCGGATGCAAAATGATCCATCGAACATCCCTCCATGAAGGAACGGGCGGGCTATGCCCGCCCGTCCTCTGCTCAGCGATCGGTCAGGGTGAAGCGCACGGTCAGCGTCTTGACGCTGCTCACAGCAACACCGTCGCGCGTTGCCGGCCGGAAGCGCCATTTGCGCAGCGCATGCTTCTGGGTCGCGAGCCAGAAACTCTCGTCGGTCGCCGAAATCTTGACGATGTCGCTGACGCGGCCTTCCGGACTGATGGTGACGCGCACGGTGACGTTGCCTTCCAGCCCCTGGCGGATCATCGCGCCGGGATAATCGGGCTGGAAAGAACCCAGGGCGTTTGGCGCTATCGTCGCATCGATCAGGACCGGGATATGTGGCGGGGGCAGGGGCAGATCGATGACCGTCCCGGTTCCGGAGCCGTCAAAGGACGAGGATGGGCCGGTTTCGACCGTCGGGCCGGCCGGAACGGGCATCGGTATGATCGGATCGGTGGTGGTCGGCTTTTGCGGCAGCGGGTTGGTCTGGACCGTCTGGGTGGTCGGTTCCGGTGGTGCCGGTTCAGGCGGCGGGGGCAGCGGTACGGGATAGCCGGTGATCGGCGGCGTCGGCCGTACCCAGTCGATGACCTCCTTGGGCATCAGCAGGAAGGCGCCGACGACCACGGCATGGACCGCGATTGCCCCGCCGATCCCGATCGGTGATTTGCGCCGCGCGGCATAGCCCGACCGGGTCGCATCCTGTGTCGGTTGCATCGTCATATACATGGACTGCACCCTCCTCTCGTGGCGCCAACTCTCTGGCGCCCATGGAATGATACAACATCAAAATATGTTATGTTGCAACATCAATTTTCAGGAGGGCGGTGCGCCTGAAATATTCGCGCTGCCTCGGGACATATCGGGGCAATGCGGCGATGCGAGACACTGCGGCAACGCAAATTCAGGAACTCCGATGCGCCTTCCCACGATGCTGCTATTGTCGACCTTGTTGCTGCCGGTGCCACTGTTCGCCCAGCAGCCAGCCGATCTGTCTGCGCGGACGGAAGGTCCGCATGACGGCGGGGCACGACCCGATGGGCCCTGGGCTGCCGATGCCGACGGTGATGGCCGGATCACGCGGGACGAGATGCAGGCCTGGCTCGACCGCCGTTTTTCGGCGATGGATTCGGACGGCGATGGGGCGATTTCAACTGACGCCATGCAGCAGATGCTGGGCCATCAGCGCGGCCCGCGCCAGGAAGGGCAGGGCGAACGCCGGCATGGCCGTGGTGGTCCTGGCGGCGGCCCCGGTGGCGCCGGCGGCCCTCCGCCCGGTGGTCCGCCATCCGGCCCGCGGCCGGGCGGCCAGGGTGGCGAGACCGCTCCACCCCCACCTCCGGGCCGCGCCATGCCCTATCCCGAGGATGGCAATGAGGATGGCGTGATCGATCGCGCCGAATTTTCCGCCCCATCGCTCGCCATGTTCCATGATCTAGACCGCAATGGCGACGGCGTGTTGAGCGCCGATGAGCTGCCGCCATCGCCGCCGCCACCGGGGGGAGAGGGCGGTCCCGAAGACTGATGTTCAGCTAGGAACCGGAAGCCGTCTCCTCTGTGCGACCGGTTCCGGTCGGGGCGCGTCGTTTTTGGCCCGATGCGCCCCGACCATTTCTCAGAAGAATGTGTCGATGGCGTGGATCGCCAGCCCCACCAGTCCGCCGACCAGCGTGCCGTTGATGCGGATATATTGCAGGTCGCGGCCGACCGCGTTCTCCAGCCGGCTGGTGACCGTGCCGGCGTCCCATCCGCGCACCGTCTCGCTCACCAGCTTGACGATCGAATCGCCATAGGTCGCCGTCGCCCCGACCGCGCCGCGCCGCACGAAGCGATTGATCACCAGTTTCAGCCGCGCATCCTCCTGCAGGGTGCCGCCCAGTTGCTGCAACGCCTCGCCCAGTCGCCCGGCCATCGCCTTGCCGGGATCGCGCACCGCACGCAGCAGGCCGGTGCGGGCCTGTTCCCACATCCCCTCGATCCAGCGCTGCATCGCCGGATTGTCGAGTATCTCGTCGCGGATCTTGGCCGCCTTCGCCTGCATCTCGATGTCGAACTGCAGGTCGAAGGCAAGCTTGGCCATGCCTTCCTCGGCCTTGAGGCGCAGGCTGTGGCCAGGATCGGCGGCCATGTCCGCCAACAACTTGCGCAGGCCGCCGAGAATCGCATTGGCCAGATTTTCGTCCAGCCCGGTCCAGCGCAGCACCGTGCCCGCGCGCTCATGCACCATCTGGCGGATCAGATGGTCATTCGCCTCCAGCGCCCTGTCTGCCCACTGGATGATGCCATCCATCACCGGCGCATGGCGGCCGTCGCGCATCGCGGCCTCGATTGCTTGCCCCACCAGCGGGCCGACATTGATCGCGCGCAGCCGCTGGCCGATCGCACCCTTCACCATGCCGCCCAACCGTTCCTGGTCCAGCGCCTCCAGCATGTCGGCCAGCAGCCGGGATGCGCCCATGCGCAGTCGGCCGTCGCCGGCGGACGGGCTGGCGAGGAAACGGCCGGCCGCACCGGCCACGTCCATGCCGCGCATCCGCCGCGCGACGACGGCCGGGGTCAGGAAATTGTCGCGCAGGAACACCGCCAGCGTGTCGCCGATCCGGTCCTTGTTGCGCGGAATGATCGCCGTATGCGGGATCGGCAGGCCAAGCGGATGGCGGAACAGGGCGGTGACCGCGAACCAGTCGGCCAGGCCGCCGACCATCGCCGCCTCGGCAAAGGCCTGGACGAAGCCGATAGCGGGATGGAGATGCACGGTGGCGCGCGCCGCGATGAAGATCGCCGCCATCGCCAGCAACATCCCCGTCGCCACCAGCCGCATGCGCCGCGCGGGATGGGCGGCGGCGTCGAGGGGCGAACGGGGCATGCGCAGCAGCTTCATGGCGGTGAAACGGTTACGCGCCCGTTTCGTTCAGGCAAGCCCCATATTTTGCCATGGGGCTGCCCGCGCGATCCCGGCCCCTTATTCCGCCGGCTGGGCATGGCTGCCCGAATGGTCGTCATGCGACTTGTGGGTCAGGAAGCGGCGGCTGAGCCGTGGCCCGGCCCATTGCTCGACGCCCAGTGCCAGGCTGAACACGGCCGGCACGATCACCAGCGTCAGCACCGTCGACAGCAGCAGGCCGCCGATCACCGTGATGCCCATCGGCGCGCGCCAGGCGGCGTCACCCGACAGCGAAAGGGCGGTCGGCACCATGCCCGCGACCATGGCGACCGTGGTCATCACGATCGGCTGCGCACGCTTGTGACCGGCGTCGAGAATCGCCTCCTGCTTGGGCACGCCCTTCTCCATCTCCTCCAGCGCGAAGTCGATCACCAGGATCGAGTTCTTGGCGACGATGCCCAGCAGCATCAGCAGGCCGATGAACACCGGCAGCGACATGGGCTGGCCGGCAATGTGCAGCGCGATCGCCCCGCCCAGCGGCGCGAGCAGCAGCGACCCCAGATTCACGAAGGGCGGCATGATCCGCTTGTAGAGCAGCACCAGCACCGCCAGCACCAGCATGATGCCGGAGAAGACGGCGATCACGAAGTTGGTCAGCATTTCCGCCTGGAACTTGCTGTCGCCCGCCTCGATCTTCTGCACGCCCTGGATGCGGCCTTCCTTGATGGCCTTCATCGTCGGCAGCTCGTTGATCTTCTGATTGGCCTGGCTGGTGACGATGCCGGGCGCCAGGTCCGCGCCGACGACGACGCGGCGGATCTGGTTATAGCGGCGAATCTGCGTCGGGCCTGCGCCAAAGCTGATGTCGGCGACCACCTTGAGCGGGACCGAACCACCCGACACGGTCGGCACCGGCATATTCTCGATCGTGGCGATATCCTTGCGGCTATCCTCGGCCAGGGCGACACGGATCGGGATCTGGCGATCAGACAGCGAGAATTTGGCGACATTCTGGTCGATGTCGCCGATCGTGGCGATGCGGATCGACTGGCTGAGCGCAGCGGTCGTCACGCCCATGCTGGCGGCCAGGTCGAGGCGCGGCTTGATGATGATTTCGGGCCGCTGCATGTCGCCCTGTACGCGCGGCGCGCGCAGTTCGCGGATGCCGGCCATTTCATGCACCAACTGGTTGGCGGTCTTTTCCAGCAGCTCCGGATCGTCCGAACCATACATCATGATGATGTCGCGGCCGAAGCCGCCGCCCGACTGCGACTGGAAATTGACCCGTGCATCGGCGATCGTCTGGAACTTGGGCGCGATCTTGCGTTCCCAATCCACCGACGACATCGGCCGGGTCTTCTTGAGAGTCAGGAAGATGTCGGCGCTGGTCGGCTCGATATCGGCAAAGGCGGCCTCGACCACATCCGTGTCGGCGGCCAGCATGTCGGCCACCTTGCGGGTGATGGCGGTGGTCTGCTCCAGCGTGCTGCCCGGCACGGTCTCGATCTTCACCTGGCTGAAATCGGTGTTGATCGTCGGCTGGAAGGTCATGGGCAAAGTGCCAAATGCGAACAGGGTCGCCACGAAGGCGAGCATGCCGATGCCCAGAGTCCACACGCGATGGTCGACGAAGAAGGCGACGAAGCGGTTGCGGAAACCGCCGCGCGCGCGGCGGGCCTTCGCCCTGCGCTGGTCCAGCGACCAGTGGAGCACGCTCATATAGCGGTCCATCAGCCAGCCCTCGCCATGGCTCGCCTCGCCATGGGCCTTCAGGAAATAGGCTGCGATCATCGGCGTGATCAGGCGCGCCACGGCCAGGCTCATCAGCACCGACACGACCACGGTCATGCCGAACTGGATGAAGAACTGACCCGAAATGCCCGGCATCAGTGCGACCGGCAGGAACACCGCGACGATCGCCATGGTGGTCGCCAGCACGGCCAGGCCGATTTCGTCGGCCGCGTCGATCGATGCCTGATAGGCCGATTTGCCCATGCGCATGTGGCGCACGATATTCTCGATCTCCACGATGGCGTCATCGACCAGCACGCCCGCCACCAGGCTCAATGCCAGCAGCGAAATGCCGTTCAGCGTAAAGCCCAGCATGTCCATGAACCAGAAGGACGGGATCGCCGACAGCGGGATGGCGAGGGCGGAGATCATCGTCGCGCGCCAGTCGCGCAGGAACAGGAAGACGATGACGACCGCCAGCACCGCGCCCTCGATCATCGCCGACATGGCACTGTGATACTGGCCGCGTGTATATTCGACGCTCGAATAGAGCTGCTTGAACTGGACCTTGGGATTTTCCTTCTTCAGCTTGTCCAGCACCTTCATGGCATCGTCATAGACGGTGACGTCGGACGATCCCTTGGCCTTTTCCAGGCTGAAACTGGTCACCTGCCGGCCGTTCATCAACGCCAGGCTGCGCTGTTCGGCATACATGTCGCGAACATCGGCAATATCGGCCAGCTTGACCGTGCGACCGCCGGAAATGGCGATCTGGGTCTGGCCCAGATCATGGGCGTTGCGGGCATTGCCCAGCACGCGGATCGATTGTTCGGCACCGGCAATTTCGGTGCGTCCGCCGGCCGCGTTGATGTTGACCTGGCTCAGCTGCGCATTCACCTGGGCGGCGGTGACGCCATAGGCCTGCAGGCGGGCAGGATCCAGAATGACGCGGATCTCGCGGCTGACGCCGCCGCCGCGCCGCACCGCTGCCATGCCGCTGACAGACAGCAATCGCTTGGCGACCGTATTGTCGACATACCAGGATAGTTCCTCCAGCGTCATGTCGGTCGCTTCGGCGCTGAAATAGGCGATCGGGCCACCATCCACGTCGATGCGCTGGACCTGCGGTTCCAAAATGCCGTCGGGCAGGTCGCTACGAATCTGGTCGACGGCATTCTTGACGTCGTTGACCGCGCGATCGACCGGCGTGCCGATCTTGAACTGGACATTGGTCAGCGACTGTCCTTCGGACGCGAAGGAGGTGATGTCCTCGACCCCGCTGATGCCGCGCACAGCGGCCTCGACCCGCTGGGTCACCTGGGTTTCCAGTTCGGTCGGCGCGGCGCCCGGCTGGGACACGGTGACGCTGACCATGGGGAAGCTGATGTCGGGATTCTGGTTGATGTCCATCCGCAGGAAGCTGACGACACCGGCCAGCATCAGCGCGGCGAACAGGACCAGCGGCGGCACCGGATTGCGGATCGCCCATGCGGAGATATTGCGAAAACTCATGACGGGCTTCCCTCACCGGACGCCACCGCGCCCGCTTCCAATATTGTCAGTCCTGCCGGTCCGGGCATGGTGACCCGGCCGGGACCATTGCGTCAGCGCGCCTTGAGCGCTTCCGGCTTCACCTTCTGCCCCACGGTCAGGAAGGCGCCGGCCGACGTCACGATGCGCTCGGCGCCGGTGATGCCGCTGGTGATGGCGACGCCCGTGTCGGACACCTGGCCCACCTTCACGTCGCGCCGTTCGACCTGGTTCTTGCCGTTGACGATATAGACATAGCTGCCCTTGGCGTCGCTCTGCACCGCCGATTCCGGCAGCAGCGGGGCATTGCCCGAGCCGCTGGTGATCGTCGCCGACGCGAAGCCGCCGGGGCGGATCGCGTCATTATAGGCGACCGCGATGCGGGCGATGCCCTGACGGGTCTGCGGATCGACGACCGGTGATACCTGCCAGACGCGGCCGCTGAAATGCTGGTTGCTGCCGACCGGGGTCACGGTCGCGCTGTTGCCGGCGCGCAGCGTTGCCAGATCGGCTTCGGCCACCTGCGCCTGCATTTCCATCTCGCCATCCTTGGCCATGCGGAACAATGTGCCGCCGCCGGCCTGGACGATCTGGCCGGGCTCGACCGTGCGGGTCAGCACCAGGCCGGATGCCGGCGCGCGGATGTCCAGGCGGCCGGTGCGGGCGCGCTGCTCGGCCAGTTGCGCTTCGGCTACGCGGACCTGGGCGACGGCCTGGTCGCGGGTGGCGGTGCGCTGGTCGATGTCAGCGGCGCTGATGAAGCCGCGGCCGACCAGCGCCTTGGCGCGTTCCAACTGGGCCTGGGCCAGCTTGGCATTGGCACGCTGTACTTCGACCTGGGCGGCCAGCGAATTGACCTGCTCGCTCTGGACCGATCGTTCGACGGTGGCCAGCACCTGGCCGGCGCGGACCCAGTCGCCCGGCTGCACCAGCACGCGGGTCACCATGCCGCCTTCGCCGACCACGCCGACTGGCATGTCGACACGGGCGGCCAGCGATCCGGTGCTGCTCACGGTGCGGGCGACCATCGTCTGGCCGGGGGTCAGCACGGTCACGACCGGCGCCTGCGGTGCGGCGTCGGGTGCGGCGGCATCCTTGCCACGCATCGACAGCGCGGCAGCCGCCGCCACCAGCGCAACCGCAACAACGCCACCGATGATCAGCAGACGCCGGCGACGGCGAATCCGGTCTTCGTCATCGATCAGGATCGCGGACGATTCGCCCGTCAGCGTAGTTTCGTAATTCATGCCGTTTCCATCTCTCCGGCGGGTTCCGCCCAAACTCGGAACTGTGTTATATGAATATATCACCGCCCTCAAGCCCCAATATCACGGTTGGACGGGCCTTCGCAAAGCCAATTGTGCCGATGCGAAGGGGCTGGCGGGCTCTTGCATCTTGTCCGTCTCTTGCCAAAGGGGCCGGACTATGTCGCTATGCCGCGCCTTGGGGCGGGTTGGCTAATATAAGAGGATGCGCACCATGGAATTGCTGGGATGGATCATGACGGGCCTGCTCGCGGGAGCATTGGCGCGGCTGGTCATGCCGGGCCGCGATCCGGGGGGCTGCGTCGTCACCATCCTGTTGGGCATGGCCGGGGCCTTGCTGGCGGCCTTTGTCGGTCAGATCATGGGCTTCTACGCGCCGGGCGAGCATGCCAGTTTCATCGCCGCCGTGCTGGGCGCGATCGCGGTGCTGGCGCTCTATCGCTGGTTCAGCGTCCGGCGCTGACGCAAAAAGGCCGCGTCCTTCCTGGGAAGGCCGCGGCCTTTGAGATGGAATTCCGGGTCGTTAGCGGACCGATCCGCGCCGTACCAGGTTGACGATCGCCAGCAGGATGACCGCACCCAATAGCGAAACGAGGAAGCTGTAGAGCGTCAGTCCGGCATTGTTGATCGAGCCGCCGCTGAAGATCAGGCCGCCGATGAAGGCGCCGACAATGCCGACGACGATGTTCAGCAAAATGCCCTGCTGCGCGTCCGTGCGCATGATCATGCTGGCAAGCCAGCCAATGATGCCGCCGACGATAAGCCACAAGATGATGCCCATGTTACTCTCCTTGACCACACCCCCAACGGGTTGCTGGCTATTCAACCCGGAACATGGCTTCGCGTTCCCGCAGAAAATGATTCCGCCTTGGAAACTATCCCCAAGGCGCAATGCAAAAGGGGCCACCGGACGGTCTGTCCGGCGGCCCCTGCATCATCCTCTCCGGCGCGCGCCTGTCGGCGGCACCCGATCCCTCAATATTTCTGCTGCCGCTCGTAGAGCGACTTATAATATTGGATGCGCGTCACGCGCAGGCCATGCATGCCCGAACGGTCCACCGCCCGTTGCCAGCTGGCAAATTCTTCCAGCGTCAGGCTGTAGCGGGCGCATGCCTCGTCCACGGTCAGCAGGCCCCCATTGACGGCAGCGACGACTTCTGCCTTGCGACGCACGACCCAGCGGGTGGTGTTCACGGGCGGCAGATTTTCCAGCGTCAGGGGTTCGCCGAGCGGTCCTACGACCTGTGCAGGCCTGATTTTCTGGTTCTCTATCATCTTTACCCTCAATTAGCGGCATTGGCGTTGCCGAATTCAGCAGCGAAACCTCGTTGTCACATCAGCCCTGAAGATCGGCTAAAGCCCCAAGGTAAACACAGGCTTCATCATCCTTGCCCCACCCCTAAATGGCTCGCGATCAGCGGGTTAAAGCTTCCTGCGAGACGAACGGCTTCGATCTTGCCGTCGGAACGTGGCGCGAAAATCTCGGCCAGTTCCTGAATCCAGTCCTCCATCCCGTCCTGCCCCCGCAGGACGCCCGCGACCGCCAGGGCCGTGGGACTGGCCGCCTGCGCCGCAGCCGAAGCTGCCCGCAGGAAAGGCCAGGCCGGGACGCGTGCCCGGCCTGTCGGCCTTGTCAGAGCGGGTTTCAGCCCGCCTGTCCGGAGAAAACTCAGATCCATGACCAAGCTTCTACCGGGCTAATCGATAAGGTCCGGTAAATGCCGGACACATTTTCGTCATCGAAACGATACGCTTGTGGGGGAAGATGCTGGAACGCAGCGCCGCCTGCGACTATATGGGCGGCCATGCAGCCCGAATTTCAGCTCCCAGAGCCGCTCTCGCAGCGGCGCATTGTCGTTGCCATGTCCGGAGGCGTGGACAGCAGCGTCGTCGCTGCGCTGGCCGCCAAGACCGGAGCGGAAGTGATCGGCGTGACGCTCCAGCTCTATGATCATGGCGCCGCCGTCGGCCGCACCGGCAGCTGCTGCGCGGGGCAGGATATCCGCGATGCGCGCGCCGTCGCCGACCGCATTGGCATTGCGCATTATGTCTTTGATTATGAAAGCCAGTTTCGCGATTCGGTGATCGCAGACTTTGCCGATGAATATATGGCCGGCCGCACCCCCATCCCGTGCGTCAAATGCAATATGGGGGTGAAGTTCACCGATCTTTTCCAGATCGCGCGCGACCTGGGTGCCGACTGTCTGGCGACCGGTCATTATGTCCGCCGGGTTGAAGGGCCGCAGGGTGCCGAACTGCACCGCGCCGCCGATCCTGCGCGCGACCAGAGCTATTTTCTGTTCGCTACGACTCAGGCCCAGCTCGACTATCTGCGTTTCCCGTTGGGTGGTTTGCCCAAGCCGCAGGTGCGCGAAATCGCCGCCGAACTTGGCCTGTCGGTGGCGTTGAAGCCTGACAGTCAGGACATCTGCTTCGTGCCCGATGGCGATTATGCCAAGATCGTGCGCAAGCTGCGCCCCGATGCGGATGAGGGGGGCGATATCGTCCATGTCGATGGCCGGGTGCTGGGCCGGCACAAGGGGTTGATCCATTATACCGTCGGCCAGCGCAAGGGGCTGGAAATTGGTGGCCAGGCCGAACCGCTCTATGTCGTGCGGCTTGATGCCGAAGGACGGCGGGTGATCGTTGGGCCGAAGGTCGCGCTGGCCGTGTCGGGCGCGCGCCTCAGCGACATCAACTGGCTCGGTCGCGATTTTACCGGGCCTCTGACCGCCAAGGTCCGTTCCATGGCAAAGCCGGTTCCCGCGCGCCTCGAAGGCGATCGGCTGATCTTCGACGCGCCCGAATATGGCGTCGCGCCAGGGCAGGCCGCAGTCCTCTATGCCGGCGATCAGGTCCTGGGCGGCGGCTGGATCGCCGCGACCGAGGCTGCGCTGGCCGAGGCCGCCTGAGCCGGCGCCACGGTCAATTGTGACAATTATATTTCCTTTCGTGCCCGATTCGATCTAGCGTCCCCGCCCCGGGGCACCGCTCGCAACAAGGGGCGCACGGATGGACAACCGCGAAGTCGAGCTGAAGCTGGAATTTGACCCGGCCGATCGCGCTCTGCTGGCCGATGCACCGCTGTTCGCGGGGCAGAAGGGGCAGGCGGCCCATCTGGTTGCGACCTATTTCGACACCCCCGCGCTCGATCTGCACCGTGCCGGTTTTTCGCTGCGCGTCCGGCGCAAGGGGCGGGCCCATGTTCAGACGATCAAGGCCGATGGCGGCAGGGCGGCTGGCCTCTTTGCCCGCTCGGAATGGGAAAAGCCGGTCGACGGCAATGTCCCGCTGTTCGATTCGATTCCCGATCCGCTCGATCGGGCCGTCGGCGCCGCCACGGTCGCGACCGCCGACAAGATTTTCGTCACCGACATCGAACGCACCGTGCATCGGCTCGATCGGGACGGGCAGGGGGTCGAATGCGCGATCGACATTGGCCGGGTTCGGGTCGGCCGTCGTGCCACCCCGCTGGCAGAGGTGGAACTGGAATTATTGTCGGGTGAACCGGCCCTGCTTTTTTCGATGGCCCGCCAGCTCAACGATCTGGTGCCGCTGCGTCTGGGCATGCGCTCCAAGTCGGATCGCGGCTATGCCCTGCTCGCGAAGGAACGGCGCAAGCCGGCCAAGGCCGAACCCATTGCGATCGCACCAGACGCAACCGTCGAGCAGGCCTTTCGTCCCATCGCCCAGGGCTGCATCCGCCAATTCCGCCTGAACGAGGATCTGCTGCTCACCACCGGTACGCCGGGCGCCCTGCATCAGGCGCGGGTGGGGCTGCGGCGGCTGCGCTCGGCGCTGTCGATTTTTGCGCCTGTGCTCGCAGGCGATCCCGCGCTCGCGCCGCTCAAGGATGGTCTGCGAGCACTTGCCGCCACACTCGGCCGGGTCCGCAATATCGACGTGCTGCTGCCCAACCTGCCTGATGATGCCGCCGCCCGCCTCGCGCTTGTTCGTGCGGAAGCGCTGGCAGATGCCGAGCTTCGCCTGCAGGCGCGCGAGACCCGCATCCTGATGCTGGATCTCGCCGAATGGCTGGCGCTGGGTGACTGGTGTAGCCGACCGGCCGATGCCGCTTTGCTGCATGCGCCTGTCAGGCCCTTTGCTGCCGAAATCCTGTCGGATCGACGCAAGCGGCTGAAGCGCAAGGGGAAGAATCTTGCCAGGCGCAGCGACGAGCGGCGCCACCAGGCTCGCATCGCCGCCAAGAAACTCCGCTACACCAGCGAATTTTTCGCGCCGCTTTTCTCGAAGAACAAGCAGCAGCGGCGCCATGCTAATTTCTCGGCCATGCTGGAAAAGCTGCAGGATGATCTGGGCGCGCTCAACGATCTGGCGACCGCGCCCGCCACCCTCGCGGCGGCCGGTATCGACTTCGATTGGCCCGCGCCGGATGACAAGGCGCAGCGCCGCCTGCTGCGCCGCGCCGAAAAGGCCTATGCCGCTCTGCTCGACACCAGGCGCTTCTGGGGCTGAGCTTCCCGTCCTTCCTGGCCCGAAAATCTTGTGCTTTGGCGCATCGATGGCTAAGGCCCGCGGGTCATGACTCGCCCGATCACCTTCGCCATCCCCAAGGGCCGCATCCTCGAAGAGGCGCTGCCCCTGCTCGCCAAAGCCGGTATCGAACCGGAGGCGGAATTTCATGACAAGAAGAGCCGGGCGCTGCGCTTCGCCACCAACCGGCCCGACGTGTCGATCATCCGCGTGCGCGCCTTCGACGTGGCGACCTTCGTCGCCCATGGCGCAGCACAGATCGGCATTGTCGGTTCCGACGTGGTCGATGAGTTCGATTATTCCGAACTTTACGCGCCGGTGGACCTCAATATCGGCCATTGCCGCCTGTCGGTCGCCGAGCCGGCGGATGCCGGGGATGAAGATCAGGCGGCGATGAGCCATGTCCGCGTCGCCACCAAATATCCCCATCTCACCCGCAAATATTATGAGGCGCGCGGGCTTCAGGCCGAATGCGTGAAGCTCAATGGCGCGATGGAACTGGCCCCCTCGCTCGGCCTGTCGCGTCGCATCGTCGACCTTGTGTCCTCGGGCGCCACGCTCAAGGCCAATGGCCTGGTTGAAACCGCGATCATCATGCCGGTCTCGGCGCGGCTGATCGTCAATCGCGCCGCCTACAAGATGCGTTCGGCCGATCTCACCACGCTGGTGGAGGCGTTCCGCAAGGCCGTGGAGGTGCGCGATGCCGCTTAGGCTCGACAGCAAGGCCGCCGGCTTCGCCGCCGATTTCACCGCCCTGGTCGATGCCCGGCGCGAGGCGGATGAGGATGTGTCGCGCGACGTCAGCGCCATATTGACGGCCGTGCGCGCCCATGGCGACACCGCACTGGCCGATTATACCAGCCGCTTCGACCATCATGATCTGGACGTCAGCGGCTGGGCGGTCGACCCGGCCGATTGCCGCGCCGCGCTCGATGGCCTGTCGACGCCGCTGCGCGATGCGCTCGAACTCGCGGCCGCGCGCATCACTGCCTATCATGAAAAGCAAAGGCCGGTGGATAGTGACGGTATCGACGCCGCCGGCGTGCGCCTCGGCGCGCGCTGGACCGCGGTGGATGCTGCTGGCCTCTATGTGCCGGGTGGCCGCGCCGCCTATCCCAGCTCGCTGCTGATGAACGTCATCCCGGCCAAGGTCGCGGGCGTGCAGCGCATCGCCATGGTGACACCGACGCCGAAAGGCGAGATCAACCCGCTGGTGCTGGCCGCTGCCCAGATTGCGGGGATCGAGGAGATCTGGCGCGTCGGTGGCGCGCAGGCCGTCGCCGCGCTGGCCTATGGCACCGAACGGATCAAGCCGGTCGACGTCATCACCGGTCCCGGCAATGCCTGGGTCGCCGAAGCCAAGCGCCAGCTTTATGGCGTGGTCGGCATCGACATGGTCGCCGGTCCGTCCGAAATCGTCGTCGTCGCCGATGGCCGGAACGACGCCGACTGGATCGCTGCCGATCTCCTGAGCCAGTCGGAACATGACCCGACCAGCCAGTCGATCCTCTTCACCGACGATGCCGCCTTTGCCGATGCCGTCGAACAGGCCGTCATGCGCCGCTTGCCGCTGCTGTCGACGCAGGCCGTCGCCACCACCAGCTGGGCCGCCAATGGCGCGATCATCCTGGTGCGCGACCTGGATGAAGCGATGCCGCTGGTCGATCGACTCGCGCCCGAACATCTGGAACTGGCGGTGGACGATCCCGACCGCTATTTCGCGCAGGTCCGTCATGCCGGCTCGGTCTTCCTTGGCCGCATGACGCCCGAGGCGGTGGGCGATTATGTCGCTGGCCCCAACCATGTGCTGCCGACCGGTCGCCGGGCGCGCTTTTCCTCGGGCCTTTCGGTGCTCGATTTCATGAAGCGCACCAGTTTCCTTGGCCTTACCCCCGACGCGATCCAGGCGATCGGCCCCGCGGCCGTCGCTCTTGCGGAGGCGGAGGGGCTGCCCGCTCACGCCGCATCGGTCGCGCTGCGGCTCTGATTTCTTCCCGTTCGGTTCGAGCCTGTCGAGAACCGGTTATGCGGGCTTCTCGACAGGCATGATATTCACGGATTAGAAAGCCGCATGAACGACCGCTCCAAATCCCGCTCCGCCGCGCGCCTCGCCGCGGTCCAGGCGCTCTACCAGCTCGAAATGGAGGGCACGCCGCTCCATCTGCTGCTGCACGAATTCCACGAACATCGCCTGGGCGCGACGATCGAGGACGTGACCTATGCCGAAGCCGAACAGAATTTCTTTGATGACGTCGTGTCGGGCGTCGATCGCCGTCGCGCCGAGATTGACGGGCTGATCAGCGCGCGCCTGTCGAGCGGCTGGACCCTCGACCGCCTCGACAAGCCGATGCGCCAGATTCTGCGCGCGGGCACCTATGAACTGCTCGCTCGTCAGGACGTCGCCACCGGCACCGTCATCAGCGAATATGTCGACGTCGCCCACGCCTTCTACGACAAGCGCGAAGCCGGCTTCGTCAACGGCCTGCTCGACGGCGTGTCGAAGGACGTGCGGAAATAAGGTTGCACGGACGCGTTCTGTAATGGACGTCATCCCGGACTTGATCCGGGATTCATTCAGCGCTTCCTCGCCAACATAGCGCGCAATGGATCCCCGCGTCCGCGGGGATGACGGGTGATTTCTGTAGAAGCGGGTGCTGGGATAGAGATTATATCATGTCCGCCGAATCCCGCTTCCTCACCCTGCTGCGCCTGCTCGCCCATGATCCTGCCGCGCAGGGTTTGCAGGACGATGTCGCGGTGCTGCCGGTCGGTGGCACGCGCCTCATCCTCACCAGCGACACGATGGTGGAGGGCGTTCATTATCTCCCCACCGATCCGCCGGCCGATATCGGCTGGAAACTGGCGGCGGTGAATCTGTCGGACCTCGCCGCCAAGGGCGCGAAGCCCGTGGGCTGCCTGCTCAACTACAGCCTGTCGGGCGACGATGGCTGGGACGCTGCGTTCCTCGAAGGTCTGGGCGAGGCGCTGGAGCGCCATGCCATGCCGCTGCTCGGCGGCGATACGGTCAGCATGCCGGCTGGCGCGCCGCGCAGCTACAGCCTGACCGCGATCGGAGAAGCGACCAGCATGCCGGTCCCCAGCCGCGCCGGCGCGCAGGCGGGCGATCGCCTCTATGTCACCGGGCCGGTCGGCGATGCCGGCATTGGTCTCGACCTTGCCCGCGCCGATCCTGCCGCATCCGGCCCGCTGGTCGCCGCCTATCGCCGACCGCGCCCGCGCCTCGCCGAAGGAACATTGCTCGCCCGCCTCGCGACCGCGATGATGGACCTGTCCGACGGCCTGTTGATCGATGCCGCGCGCATGGGCGCGGCCAGCAACCTCGCCGTCACCATCGACCATATCCCGCTATCCCCGGCGCTCGAAAGCGTGCGCGGCGCCAGCACCGCGATCCAGCTCGCCGCCGCCCGTGCCGGCGATGATTATGAACTGCTTTTCGCGCTGCCGCCCGGTGTGTCGCCGCCGGTGCGCGCGATCCCGATCGGCCGTTTCGCAGAAGGGGCAGGCCTGACCCTGCTGATCGACGGCGCGGTCATGCCGCTGCCCGACCGGCTCGGCTGGGAACATGGCTGATCTGGATCATTGCGCTACCGGCTTGACGCGCGGCGCCTGACCTGTAGCTTCCTATCACCCTATTCTCAGCCGGTTGGAGCGCCCGATGCGCATCGTCCTGTTGCTGATTGACGCGGTGCCCGATGCCGGCGTTTCTCCGTCCGGCCGCCCGCTGTTGCGCCCTTCGCCCGCCCGTCATTCCCTGCGGAGCGATCGATGACAGCAACAATAGGGGGAGAGGAACAAGCATGCAGATAGTCCATATCGCCATAGGGTGCGGCCTGCTGGCCGTGCTCTACGGGCTTTTCACCAGTCGCCAGGTGCTTGCCGCACCGGCGGGCAACGATACGATGCAGGCGATCGCGGGGGCGATCCAGGAGGGGGCAAAAGCCTATCTTGGCCGTCAATATACCACCATCGCCGTGGTCGGCATCGTTGTCGCCGTCCTTGTCTTCCTCTTCCTCGGGATCACCTCTGCGGTGGGATTCTTGATCGGCGCGATCCTGTCGGGTGCGGCCGGCTTCATCGGCATGAACATCTCGGTGCGTGCCAATGTGCGCACGGCAGAGGCGTCGCGCGGCACGCTGCAGAGCGGTCTCACCGTCGCCTTTCGGGCCGGTGCGATCACCGGCATGCTGGTGGCGGGCCTCGCCTTGCTCGCGATCAGCACCTTCTTCTGGTATCTGACCGGCCCGGCCGGCCATGCCCCCGATGACCGGCTGGTGATCGACAGCCTGGTCGCGCTGGCCTTCGGCGCCAGCCTCATTTCCATCTTCGCCCGGCTGGGTGGCGGCATCTTCACCAAGGCGGCCGATGTCGGCGCCGACTTGGTCGGCAAGGTGGAGGCTGGCATTCCGGAGGATGATCCGCGCAACCCGGCGGTGATCGCGGACAATGTCGGCGACAATGTCGGCGACTGTGCCGGCATGGCGGCCGACCTGTTCGAAACCTATGTCGTCACCGTCGGCGCCACCATGGTGCTGACCGCATTGCTGGTAACCGGCGTCGACAACGCCTTCCTGATGCGTCTGATGGCCTTGCCGCTGATCGTCGGCGGCGTATGCATCATCACCTCGATCATCGGCACCTATATGGTCCGCCTGGGCGCCAGCCAGTCGATCATGGGGGCGCTCTACAAGGGTTTCTGGACCACCGCGATCCTGTCGATCCCGGCGCTCTGGTTCGTTACCCACTATACGCTAGGTGATCTCAACACGCCGTTCGGCACTGACCTGGATGGCGTTGGCGGCTATACCGGCATGGCACTGTTCTGGTCGATGATGGTGGGTCTCACCGTCACCGGGCTGCTGGTCGTAATCACCGAATATTATACCGGCACCAATTATCGCCCGGTTCGCTCGATCGCCAAGGCATCGGAAACCGGCCATGGCACCAACGTCATCCAGGGCCTCGCCATCAGCCTGGAATCGACGGCGCTGCCGACGATCGTGATCGTGGTCGGCATCATCGTCGCCTATCAGCTGGCGGGCCTGATCGGCATCGCCTTTGCCGCCACCGCGATGCTGGCGCTGGCCGGCATGGTGGTCGCGCTCGACGCCTATGGCCCGGTCACCGACAATGCCGGCGGTATCGCCGAAATGGCCCATCTCGATGACAGCGTCAGGGTGAAGACCGATGCGCTCGACGCGGTCGGCAACACCACCAAGGCGGTGACCAAGGGCTATGCCATCGGCTCAGCCGGCCTGGCGGCGCTGGTGCTGTTCGGCGCCTATACGGAGGATCTCAAATTCTACAATTCGGCCCTCGGCCTCACCGAGCCGGTCGATTTCAGCCTGTCCAACCCCTATGTCATCGTCGGCCTGCTGCTGGGGGCGCTGCTGCCCTATCTGTTCGGCGCGATGGGTATGACGGCGGTCGGCCGCGCGGCCGGCGACGTGGTCAAGGATGTGCGCGACCAGTTCGCCACCAACAAGGGCATCATGGAAGGGACGTCGCGCCCCAATTATGCCCGTACCGTCGACCTCGTCACCCGCGCCGCGATCAAGGAGATGATCATCCCGTCGCTGCTGCCGGTGCTGGCGCCGATCGCGGTCTATTTCATCATTGCGGCGGTCGCGGGCGTACCCAACGGCTTTGCCGCGCTGGGCGCCCTGCTGTTGGGCGTCATCGTCTCGGGGCTGTTCGTCGCCCTGTCGATGACGTCCGGTGGTGGCGCCTGGGACAATGCGAAGAAATATATCGAGGATGGCCATCATGGCGGCAAGGGCAGCGAGGCGCACAAGGCTGCGGTGACCGGCGACACGGTGGGGGATCCCTACAAGGACACAGCCGGCCCGGCGGTCAACCCGATGATCAAGATCACCAACATCGTCGCGCTCTTGCTGCTCGCGGCGCTTGCGCACGGCGCTTAACCCGGTTTTAAATCGCCGGACTGACGATGACCCCGCCCGGCAACGGGCGGGGTCATGTTTGACTGGGGGGTATGTTTGAAACCGATTCTATCCGCCGCAGCCTGCGCGCTCGCGGCTTTTGCACCTGCTGTCTCTGCGCAAACCGATGCGACCAAGGCCGACGCTGCCAAGGTGCCGGCGACCGTCGCCAAGACCTGGCCGATCGAGGCCTTCGCCGAACTGCCGGCAATGGATTCACCCGAACTCTCGCCTGATGGCGCGCGCGTCGCCGCGCGGATCGCGATCAAGGGCGTGCAGCAATTGGTGATCGCCGAAGTGAAAGGCGGCAATGTTCGCACCATGGGCCTGGGCGAAAATGACCTCAACTGGTGGCGCTGGGTCAATAATGACTGGCTGATCGTCGGCATCGGCGCAGAAACCAATGTGCAGGGCATGCCCTGGTCGATCAGCCGCGTCGCCAGCATCAAGGCGGACGGCACCAAGGCCAGCATCCTTGCCAAGGCTGTCGCCGCGCAAAATGGCGACGATGTCATCTGGGTCGCCCGTGATGGCAGCCCGCGCATCCTGCTCTCCTACCAGACCTCCATCTATTATGATGATCTTGGTTTCTGGCCGCAGGTCAGCGAGGTGGACGTCAGCACCGGCAAGATGCGCACCGTCGTTGCGTCGCGCCAATATGTGCGCAGCTGGTATGCCGATGCGACTGGCGCGGTGCGCATGGGGGTGGGCTATAATGACACGACCCGTTCCTCGAAACTGCTCTACCGCCCCGATGGTCGCGGCAGCTTCCGCGTGGTCGACAAGGCTAATCGGCGCCGCCATGAATCGCTGATCGTGCCGATGCTGTTCACTGCCGATCCGGGCAAGGCGATCGCCAGCGACGATCGCGACGGCACCGATGCCTTCTATGAACTGGACCTAGGCACGCTTGAATTGGGTAAAAAGCTCTATGAAGCGCCCGGCTTCGATCTTGGCGGGCTGGAGGTTGATGCCGCTGGCACCGGCATGGCGGGCGTGCGCTACACGGCCGACGCGCCAGCCGTTCACTGGTTCGACCCGACTTTGGCGAAGATTCAGGCGGATATCGACAAGGCCGTGGGCGATCGCCGCGCGCGCATCATCTCGACCAGTCAGGATTTGAAGAAACTGATCGTGCATGTCGGCGCCGCCAGTCAGCCGGGCGCCTATTATTATTACGACACCGACTATGGCGCCATGTCGCTGCTGTCGAAGGTCAGCGAGACGCTGGGTGTCCGGCCTCAACTCTCGCCGGTCAAGACGATCCGTTACAAGGCGCGTGACGGTCTGGAGATCGCGGCGGTGCTGACCCTGCCTTATGGCAAGGCGGCGAAGGATCTTCCTTTAATTCTGATGCCCCATGGCGGCCCCTTCGCCCGCGACGCGGAGACCTGGGATTGGTGGGTGCAGTTCCTGGCCAATCGTGGCTATGCGGTGATCCAGCCCAATTATCGTGGCTCGTCGGGCTATGGTACGGAATTCGCGGCCAAGGGCGAGGGCCAATGGGGCCGTGCCATGCAGGATGACCTCAATGATGCGGTCGATTGGGCAGTGAAGCAGGGCATTGCGGACGCCAAGCGGGTATGCGTCGTCGGCGCCTCCTATGGTGGCTATGCCGCGATGCGCGCGGCCCAGCGCGATGGCGGTAAATATCGCTGCGCCGTCTCCTATGCCGGCGTGTCGGATCTGGGCGCGATGATGCGCTATGACCGGCGATTCCTGAATTCCGGTGCCAGTGGCGACTGGCTGAAGGAGCAGGCGCCCGATTTTGCTGTCGTCTCGCCTATCAATTATGCGGCCGGCTTCTCGACGCCGATCCTGCTGATGCATGGCAAGAAGGACCGGCGCGTGCCGGTCGGCCAGTCCCGCGAGATGGCGGAAAAGCTCAAGGCTGCCGGCAAGATGGACGGCCGCGACTATATCTATGTCGAACAGCCGCTGGCCGACCATTTCTTCTCGCGCCAGGCCGACCGGCTGGAATTTCTCCAGCAGCTCGAATCCTTCCTGAAAGCGCATAACCCCGCCTGATCGGGGCGCGGCGCGACCGTCAGAAGTCGCGCCGCAATTCCAGGAAGACGGTGCGCGGCCGGCCGACAAAGGCGCCCTTGCGCGCGTCGAAGGTGGCGACGGCATAGGTCTTGTCGAAGATATTCTCGACCCGGATCATCGCTTCGGCAAAGCCCAGATCCTGGGTGATGCTGCCGTCGAACACGGTAAAGCCGGGAATATGCGCGCCGCGCCGGTCGATCTGCCCCGACACATATTGGCCGCCCAGCGCCAGCGCCGTGCCCCAGGCAGGGATCTGATAGCGGGACCATAGCCCGGCCTGATGATGCGGGGCGTTGGGGAAGCGGCCGCCGACGGCATTGTCGATCGTCGCGCCGTCTGCACTGTCGGTGATGCGCGCATCATTATAGGCGTAATTGGCGGTCAGCACCCAATTCTTGCTGAGGTCCGCCGCCAGCGTCAGTTCGATCCCCTTGCTGGTGACTTCGCCGACCGGCGACAGCTGGTCCAGGCCATTGACCGGTGCCAGATCGGGATCGACCTGCACGATGCCGTTGCGCACGATGTGATAGAGCGCGATCGTCGGCTGCAATTTGCCCTGCATCAGCTCGCCCTTGGCGCCGACCTCAAACTGGCGGCTGGCGATCGGGGCGAAGGGGCCGCCGACGGCCGGATTCTGGTTGCCGGGGCTTTGCGGCTCGAAGCTCTGGGCATAGCTGCCATAGAGGGACACGGACTGGACCGGCTTGTAGATGCCGCCGACACGCCAGCTCCAGCGACCGCCATCGGCATAGGCGCCGCCAATCTCGTCCTTGTCGTCGAACCAGTCATGGCGCACGCCGCCGATCAGGATGACATGCTCGCCAATATCGGCCTGCTCCTGGGCATAGACGCCGTAGCGATGGGCGCGCGACGCATTCACTTCCGGCGTCAGGCCGGCCAGGTCCGCCTCGGTCGGGTTGCTCAGGCCATAGACGGGATTGCTGAGCGACAGGCCCGGCAAGCCCTTGATCGTCACGCCGCTGAAATCCTGGGTCTCGCGATACCAGTCGGCGCCGACCAGCAATGTATGCTTGATCCCGCCGGTCTCCAGCCTGGCGATCATGTTGCTCGCCAGGCTAGCGCCCTCGATCGTGCGATGCTGCGAGCGAAATTCGCGTGGCTGGGTATCGACCACGCCATCGCCGTCGGTGTCGATCGGCCCCAGCGGCTCATGATAGCGCTGATATTCGGTATAGCGGAACCAGCGACCCGATGCATTGATGCTGACCGCATCCGACAGCCGGCTGTCGAGCCGTGCCTGCAGCACCGTGCCTTTCAGGTCCAGTCTGTCGTTTTTCTCATTATGGGTCCAGTTGCGATCGGCCAGGAAATTCCCGTCTGCATCGATCGCCACGCCGCGCAGCCGGTTGCCCGGCAGATCCTGGTCATAACGGGTCGCCTGCACCGTCAGGCTGGTGTCGGGCGCCAGCTTGAACTTCAGCCCGCCGTCCGCGACCAGGCTGCGACTGCCGGAAAAGCGCTGCACCGTGTCGAAACTTTCATAGAACAGGCCGGCGCGCCCGGCGACCACGCCATTTGCGTCGATCGGCCCGGTCACTTCGCCCGACGCGCCATAGCGATCATAATTGCCGACCACCGCGCGCACGGATGCGGCGAATTTGTCTTGCGGCTTCTTGGTGACATAATTGACCATGCCGCCGGGCGAACTGGCGCCATAAAGCATGCCGACCGGTCCTTTGAGAAACTCGACCCGGTCGATGCTGAACAGGTTCGGCACGGCGAAGCCCTGGAACGGGTCGCCGCGCAGCCCGTCATAGAACATCGATTCCTGCCGGAAACCGCGATAGGTAACGGTCGCATATTGGTTGGCGCTGACGCCGGCGACATTGCGATAAAGGTCGGTGATGTCGCGTGCGCCCTGGTCGCGGATCAGCTCGCTGGTGATGACCTGGACCGACTGGGGAATGTCCATCGGATCGGCCGGGATCTTGCCGATCTCGCTATCCTCGGCGCGATAGAGTTTCTGCGCGCGGGCGGTGACCAGGATGTCGCTGTCGCCGGCGGCTGCATCAAGCGGGGCCTGCGCCAGCACGGGCAGCGGTGCAAACAGGAAGGGGAGGGCGCAAAGGCGCGCGAGGCGGAGGCTGGGCAAGGCGACGATCCCGTTGAAATGGATAAGGAATGGAGCCGGTTCGCTCCTTCTGGCCTCTCCCCAATGTCGCTCGGCTAATGATATTGCGACGATATTGCAATATGTAACAGGCTGATTTGGCGTGACATGTTCCGGCCTGCCGAATGCCTGACGGAGGATGTGCGCATCAGCAATCGTCCGGACTGCCATTGTCACAAAATGGCAATCAAACTGACGCTGTCATGTAATCTAATCGTCATAGAGGCCCGCCAACCCTGTTGGAGAGCAATGCCCGATGCGCCGCCTGTCCCTCTGCCTTTTTGCCCTGATGGCGCTGCCCGCGACCGCCCATGCCAGCGAGGATGAGCAACTCTGGACCACCACCAGCGCGACGGTGAAGCTGTCCGATCATTGGCGCCTCCAGCAGGAGATCGTCGCCCGCTTTAGCAATGATCGGGATGGCCTGTACGAGATCGAGAGCAACACGCTGGTCGGCTACAAGCTCGACAAGCAAGTGACGGTCTGGGCGGGTTACACCCATGACCCGCAATATGATGGCGGCGATTTCACCGTGATGGAGCATCGCGCCCGCGAACAGGTGACGGTCGACAATATCCTAAAGCTTGGTCCGGTGTCGGTCAGCGCGCGGATGCGGATGGAGCAGCGCTGGCGCGAAGGAGTTGACGGCACCGCCTGGCGCCTGCGTCCCTATGTGAAGCTGACCATGCCCTTCAAGGAAGGCGGCAAGGCCGCGCTGATCCTCAGTCATGAAAGCTTCATCGATCTCAACAAGACCAATTTCCAGCGTGTCCAGGGCGAGGAGAGGATGCGCAACCTGATCGCGATCACCACGCCGCTCGCCAAGAATGTGAATGCGGAGATCGGCTATCTCCACCAGCATGGCTTCCGCCCCGATGCCGACGACAGCAACGACAATGTCGCCTCGCTCTCGCTCAGCTTCAGTTTCTGATCGCTGGATTGATTGGGGGAGTCCTGCGGCGAGTGCTGAAATAATCAACGCCGCCCCTTGGCAGGACGAAATTTGCGATGCTTTGGGAAATGGTGCCGGGGACCGAGCATTTGTCATGACAAACCTTTCCGATCTTCCGATCACATTTCACAAAAGCAACAATTTAATACAAGTTATACTACCAGTATCCGAAAATCGTAATTCAGGTTCGATCTCGAAGTCAATTATTTTATCAAATCATCTATAGATTATCTAATCGCCGTCAGGATCGTCCAGCAGTTCGCGTGTCGTGCCATTTGGCCAGCTCGACTTGGCATCGAGAGCTGTGTCAAAGAAGGGCCGACGGCGGCGGTGCGCCCCTTGGCCCACATGGCCAGTAGGCGACCGTCCGGATTAGAGCCGGGTTGCGGGGATAGCTGACGCTCTCTCGGACTCAATCACCGACCAAAGTGCGTCGCCCCCCGATCGGGCTTTGAACGGCAGCTTTCGCCAGGACAAGCGACCCGCTCAGCACGAAGCCGCCTGGCAGGTATGCGCCTCATGAGCGGTCATTCGCCGAACCAGCCGCAAATCCTGAAAGCGGACGTTCCTTCAAGCTGGGCCATCGGGCGAGATGGCAGCGCTCGAGCGTTAACCATGGTAAATGAACGCTCAATTGATTGGTCACGTTCTGCGCGGGAAAGATGCTCCTGCGACATCGTTCTGAACGCTGGCCCGCCAAGCCTCATCCCAGCCCGTGACTGCCGATGGGTCGAGACGCTCGACCATTCGGGCAAGTCGCTTCGGATTTGTTACTAGGCCGCCCACCGGCACGGAATGATGGCCCAGGCGAAGATGGACGTTCACCAACGCGCCGATGCCGGGCACGAGCAACACCTCAAGGTTCGCGGGCAGATGCCCTTGAGGAAGAAGGTAGCCGCGCTCGAAAAGCCTGCGATGTTGGGATCTCACGGTCCGGTGGGTCGACCTCGGCATCGCCTGGACGGTTCTGAGTTCGGACCGTCCGGCATTCCGCGCGGCGGCTCGGAACTGATGAAGCGCTTCGGCCATGCATATAACGCCGATCGCCGGATCGCCCCGTCGTGAGAGTCCTTCGATGAGGGTCTCCTCTCTTGCCAGCCGTTGCAACAGTGTGAGCACCGTTGCGACCTCCGCATCGTTCCAAATGTCGCGTCGCATATTTTTGTCCTGCTCTGTGAATCGGCGTGCAAAAAGAACCCCGTTAGCGGGGTGATCGGCGTCTAAAAGGGACCCCTCATTTCGATAGCTTACACAGTCGCGTGGAAGTTCATGCGGCGAGATCGGGATGTTGGTT
>NZ_LUFI01000030.1:0-84473 GCF_005281675.1 Sphingobium sp. MP9-4
GCCGCGCCGCAGCCGCGCATCGTGTCGGTCGGCCCCGGCGGCTTCCTGCGCCAGGGCCCCGGTGACCAGCAGGCACCGATCCCGCCGGCACCGCCGCGCCGTCTGGTGCCCGCCAAGCCGAGCGCCGAAATTGCCGGCAAGACCAGCCTGCTCGACCTGACCGAGCGGATCTGCAAGTGGCCGATGGGCCATCCGGGCGAGCCGGACTTCCATTTCTGCGGCGAAGCAGTGAACCCCGGCTTCCCCTATTGCGTGGAACATTGCGGCCGCGCCTATCAGGCACAGCTGCCGCGCGGCACGCGCCGCCCGCCCCCGCCGCTGCCCTTTGGCGGCCCGCGGGTTCGCTGAACAAACGAGACAAGGAAGGCCGCCCCACCGGGCGGCCTTTTCTTTTGCTCCTATTTGCCGACCAGTTGCGGATTTTCCGCCTTCCAGACCATCGCCGCATGGATGCGCCGTTCGACACTGGGATGGTCGTAGAACAGGATTTCCTCCAGCCGCGAGGGCGATGAGGCGCGATATTCGATCGTCTTGACCAGCGCCTTGGCAAGGCCATCGGGTTCATGCGCGACCTTGAGCGAGAAACGGTCGGCGGCATTCTCGTCATAGCGGCTGATGCTGTTCATCAGCGGCACCAGGAATACCCCGACCACCGCTGCGACCGCCCAGGCGACCGGCATATGCGCCGGATCGCTGATCGCGCTGCCCGCGCCGAACCAGCGCGCCGCGACCGGATAGAGCCGGTCGACCAGGAAGAAGAGCAGCATCGCCAGCAGGCTCATGCCGCCGGCCAGCCACAGCACATGATGTTCGGCATAATGGCCCATTTCATGGCCCACCACGCCCCGTACCTCGGCCAGGTCGGCGCCGCGCTTGAACATGGTGTCGCTCATCGCCACTCGCGCCGTGCCGAACAGGCCGGAGACATTGGCGGTATAGCGTTCCGACTGCTTCGACCCGTCATAAATATAAATTTTGTCGCCCGGCACGCCGGCACGATGGGCCAGTTCGACCACCGCATCGCGGGTCGGCCCGGCTGGCGCGGGGGTATATTTGTTGAACAGCGGTTCGATCGCCACCGGTGCGATGACGACCATCAGGATGATGCCCAGCACGACCACCAGCCCCGACCAGGCCCACCACCAGCGCGGCGTGCGGCGCATCAGCGCATAGATGGCGACCGCCAGCAGCGCCACCAACGGAATGCTGATCGCGCTCGACAATATATCCTCGCCCAGCCAGCCGCCGAAACCCTGGCTGGTCAGCCCATAGCTGCGCTCGCGTCCCCAATTGGCATAGACGGACCAGGGCAGTTCGATCGGCCAGTCGAGCAGGAAGAAGAGCAAGGCGGACAGGAACACCGCCAGATTGGGGCGCCGCACATGCACCCGCCGCCCCAGCCGCACCAGCAGGCCGCTGCGCCAGATCAGCGCCATGGCGACCAGTGTCACCAGCATGCCCCAAAGCAGCAGCCAATGCCCGCCCTGGGTATAGGCGATCGCCCGTTCATGCTGGGCCGGCGACAGCGTCGCGAGATAGGCGGCGGTCGCCGCATCGGGGTTGAAACCTGCCGGCATTTTCTCGACCTCCCGCCAAATCCTGTCGGCGGGAAGCTATGTCGGGCGCGGGATCAGGTAAAGATCACAAGAGGAAAGGGCCGGAGCATCGCCCCGGCCCTTTCATTGCGGCGGATCAGAAGCGGAAGCTGGCGGTCGCCATCAGGCTCTGATTGTCGAACTTGTCGCCACGGTTGATGCTGGTGCCGCCGGATGGCGTGATGATGAAGGGGTTGGTCGCGGGCGCGCTGCCCTGCCCCACATCGACGCGATAGTCGCCCGTGTTATAACGGGTCCAAAGATAGCGCGCGCCGATCGAGAAATTCTGCGCGACCTTGGCCTCGACACCGCCGCCCATGGTGTAGCCCCAGGCATCTTCCTTGCGATCATATTCGGTGAAGCTGTTGGCGGTGTTGCTGGTGTCGAAATGATTCTTCACCTTGGCATAGGCCAGACCGCCGGTGATATAGGGCATGACCCCGCCATCGGTGGTGTAGCCCAGCCGCGCGCGCAGATTGGCGTTCCAGCCGATCCGCCGGGTCATGGTATAGCTGGCGGGCGTGGTCGAATATTCGGTCACGCTGTCGCTGACATAGGCCTTGCCCGCTTCGCCCACGATGCCCGCCACGATATTGCCGAACTGCCGGTCATAGCCGACATGGCCCATCCAGCCGATCGCATCCTTGTCGCCATTGCAGCCGCTGGCCGACGTCGCGCCCCGTGCCGAACCGCCGCAGGTGCCGGGCGAAAAGGCATTGGCCCCGGCCGCCGTGGTGACGACATTGTCATAATTGCCGTCCCCGTCCGTGTCGAAGCGCAGATGCTCGCCGCCGTCACCCTTCGACCAGTTATAGCCGAAGGAGCCGCCGACATAGGGGCCGGTCCAGTCGACCTTACCGCTGTCCTGCTGCGCCAGCGCGGGGGTCGCCAGGGCGAGCGCCAGCGTGGCGCCGATCGGCGCAAAATGCTTGAATGTCATGAATTTCTCCAGCCTGACCTTGGGAATATACCCTGATGGAGGCAACGGCTCTGTCGGCCAATTTGTTGCAAAGCGCCTTGTAACAATTGATTGCTAGCGATCGCGTGCGCGCAGCGCTTGCGCCCGACGCCCGGCTGCCTATAGCTTGGCGGAATGTCCGAAGACCTGTTCGCCTCCGCCCAGTCCACCACCTCGCCGGGCTATGACGCCTCCACCATCGAAGTGCTCGAAGGGCTGGAGCCGGTCCGGCGCCGTCCGGGCATGTATATTGGCGGCATCGACGAGCGCGCCTTCCACCATCTCGCCTCCGAAGTGCTCGACAACAGCATGGACGAAGCCGTTGCCGGTCATGCCACCCGGATCGAGATCAGCCTGGAACCGGGCAACAAGCTGACCATCACCGACAATGGTCGCGGCATTCCGGTGGATGACCACCCGAAATTTCCCGGCAAGTCGGCGCTGGAAGTCATCCTCACCACGCTCCATTCGGGCGGCAAGTTCGAGGGCAAGGCCTATGCCACCTCGGGCGGCCTGCACGGCGTGGGCATCAGCGTCGTCAACGCCCTGTCGATCAGGACGGTGGTCGAGGTCGCGCGCAACAAGGAACTGTTCCGCCAGAGCTTCAGCCAGGGCCTGCCCACCAGCGGCCTGGAAAAGGTCGGCGCCGCCCCCAACCGGCGCGGCACGGCGGTCAGCTTCATCCCCGACAGCGAGATTTTCGGCGAGCAGAAGTTCAAGCCGGCCAAGCTCTATCGCCTCGCCCGGTCGAAGGCCTATCTGTTCGCCGGGGTCGAGATACGCTGGAAATGCGCGCCCGAACTGATCGGTGACGACACCCCGCCCGAAGCGGTATTCCAGTTCCCCGGCGGCCTGGCCGACCATCTGAAGGAGCAACTGGGCGACCGCGAATGCGCCACCACCCAATTCTTCTCGGGCAATCAGGATTTTCCGGGCGAAGCCGGCCGGGTCGAATGGGCGGTCGCCTGGCCGCTCTGGTCCGACGGCAGCTATAGCTGGTATTGCAACACCATCCCGACCCCCGATGGCGGCACCCATGAAAACGGCCTGCGCGCCGCGCTGGTGAAGGGCATCCGCGCCTTTGGCGAACTGGTGGGGCAGAAGAAGGCGAAGGACATCACCGCCGACGACATCATGACGTCATCGGAAATCATGCTGTCGGTCTTCATCCGCGATCCCCAGTTCCAGAGCCAGACCAAGGATCGCCTGACCAGCCCGGACGCCGCGCGCCTGGTCGAATATGCCGTGCGCGACCATTTCGACCATTTCCTGACCGACCATATGGACCGGGGCAAGGCGCTGCTCGCCTATGTCATCGACCGCATGGACGAGCGGCTGAAGCGCAAGCAGGAAAAGGAGGTCAAGCGCAAGACCGCCACCAGCGCGCGCAAGCTGCGCCTGCCCGGCAAGCTCACGGATTGTTCGAACGATGACCCGGAAGGTGCTGAAATCTTTCTGGTCGAAGGCGACTCGGCCGGCGGATCGGCCAAGCAGGCCCGCGACCGCAAGACGCAGGCGATCCTGCCCCTGCGCGGCAAGATCCTCAACGTCGCCTCAGCAAACACCGCCAAGATATTGGCAAACCAGGAAATTGCTGACATGATCCTGGCGCTGGGCTGCGGCACGCGCAAGGATTGCAACCCGGATAATCTGCGCTACGAACGCATCGTCATCATGACCGACGCCGATGTCGACGGCGCCCATATCGCCACCCTGCTGATGACCTTCTTCTTCCAGGAAATGCCCGAACTGGTGCGGCGCGGTCATCTCTATCTGGCGCAGCCGCCACTCTATCGCCTGACCGCCGGCGGCAAGAGCCTCTATGCGATGGACGATGCCCAGCGCGAGGCGATGCTGGCCAAGGAGTTCAAGGGCAAGAAGGTCGAGATCAGCCGCTTCAAGGGGCTGGGCGAAATGAACCCGATGCAGCTGCGCGAAACCACCATGGACCCCAAGACCCGCAGCCTGATCCGCATCACCCTGCCCGACGATATCGAGGACCGGCAGCAGGTACGCGATCTGGTAGAACGGCTGATGGGCACCAATCCGGCCCATCGCTTCGCCTTCATCCAGGAAAATGCGGCGGCGGTCGATGAGGAAGCGATTGACGCATGAGGCTGCTGGCGGCCGCGCTTGTCCTTATCGGGATGGCGCTGCTGCCGGGCCGCGCCATGGCTGATCCTGCCCCCGCTTTTCGCGCGCGCGCCACGCAACTGGTGACCATCCTCGCTGGCCCCGGCAACGAAGCCGACTTCTTCTCCCCCGTCTTCATCGACGCGATCCCGGTCGACCGCTGGCGCGCGCTCGCCGCCGACCTGCGCCGGCAGCATGGCCGTCCGATCGCGCTTGGCGCGCTCACCCAGCAAAGCGCAACCGCCGGGCAGATGGAGGTCCGCTACGAACGGGCGATCGTCGCCATCACGCTGGTGATCGCCCCCGACCCGCCCAACCGCGTCGTCGGCCTGCGCATCATCGGCAGCCGCCAGGCCGATGACAGCATGGCCGCGGTGCTGCGCGACATTGCTGCCCTGCCGGGTCGCAGCAGCTTCGCCATCGCCCGGCTAACCGATGCCGGTCCCGTCCTGCTCCAGTCGCACCATCCCGACCAGCCGCTGGCGACCGGCTCCTCCTTCAAGCTGACCGTGCTGGCCGAACTGGCGCGTGCGGTGCAGGCCGGCGAGCGGCGCTGGAGCGATGTCATCCCGCTCGGCCCGAAAAGCTTTTCCGGTCGGCTGATGGCATGGCCCGATCACGCGCCGATGACGCTGCACAGCCTGGCGACCGCGATGATCGCCGAAAGTGACAATAGCGCGTCGGACACGTTGCTGCTGGGCCTGGGCCGCGACAAGGTCGACGCCATGCGCCAGCGCTTCGGCATCACCGATCCCCGCAGCCTGCCGATGCTGACCACGGCCGAGGCCTTTGCCCTCAAGATGCCGGCCAATGCCGAATTGCGCCACCGCTATGAGGCCGGGACCATCGCCGATCGCCGCGCCCTGTTGCGGGATGCCGCCACCCGGCTGACCGCCGCTCATGTCGATGTCGGCACCGTGTCGGAAAATCCGGTGGCGATCGACACGCTCGAATGGTTCGCCAGCCCGCAGGAGGAAATCGCCCAGCTCGACTGGCTGCGCCGCACCGGTGGCGATGCCCTGTCGATCATGGCGGTCAATCCGGGCATCGCCCCCGCCAACGCGAAACGCTGGCGCTATTTCGGCTATAAGGGCGGCAGCGAACCCGGCGTCATTGCGATGAACTTCCTGGTGCAGGCGCAGGACGGCCAATATTACGCAGTCAGCGGCGCCTGGAATGATCCGGTCGCCCGCGTCGACGAAGGCCGCTTCGTCATGCTGATGACGCGCGCGCTCAACCTGCTCGCCGACTGATCCCCGGCCCGGCGCCTGTCCTACACGCGGCCGATCCTCTATACATGCCCGATAGGACATGAAAGGAGCGCGTAACAATCCATCACCAGTTGGACATTTAATGTCGAAATGTGCGGGAAATATGCGAAGTTAAGCGGACGAAATCCTATTTTCCCGGCCCCGCCGGGTCAGGTCGTGAGCGCCTCGACCAGCGCCTTGACCTTCTTCTGGCGCCATTGCGGCAACGGCGCGATCAGCCAGTAGCTGAGCATCGTCGGCAGGGCATCCCCCACCTTGCGCACCCGTCCATTCTCGATATCCGCCTGTGCCAGCAGCAGCGGCACGCTCGCCCGGCCAAAGCCGTTCGCCGCCGCCTCGATCGCCAGGCCCGCATCCGCGACCCGGATCGCGGCCGGCAGGTCGCCCGAGGGACAACCGGGCCACTCGATCCGCTGCTCCGGCCCACCCGCCGCCGCTTCCACGGTAACGAAGGCGGTTTCGCCGATCTTGATGCCCTCATGCTCGCCCGCGCCATCGGTCAGGCGCAGCGCCAGGTCCAGATTGGCCTCGGTAAAGTCCAGCGCCTCGTCGGCGGCGACCAATGAGAAGGTCAGGCCGGGCTGGCTCGCGGCATAGGCGGCCAGGCGCGGCTGCAGCCATTTGGCGGTGATGTCGCGCGGCGCCGCGATCGTCAGCGACGAACTGGACTGGCCCGCCTGCATCGCCCGCACCGCTTCCTCGAACTCCAGGAAACCGGCGCGTAGCGCTTCCAGCCCCGCCTCGGTCTCGGGCGTCAGTTCCAGCCCCTTGGGCGTGCGGCGGAACAGCACCACGCCCAGCATATCCTCCAGCGCGCGGATCTGCTGACCGACGGCCGCCGGCGTCACCGCCAGTTCGTCCGCCGCGCGGGTGAAGGACAGGTGACGCGCGGCGGCATCCAGCACGCGCAGGCCGTTGAGCGGCAAATGGGTCCGCTTCATTCGGCCACCGCCGGCGCGATCAGCGCGAAATGGGGAATGGTCACCTCGAACGTCTCGCCATCGGAACCGATCATCGTATAGGCGCCGCGCATCGACCCCGTCGCCGTGTTGAGCGGGCAGCCCGACACATAGTCATAGCTTTTGCCCGGTTGCACCACCGGCTGTTCCCCGATCACGCCTTCACCCTCCAATTCCTGCTGAATGCCCCGCCCATCGGTGATGATCCAGTGACGGCTCAGCAGTTGCACCGGCTGTTCGCCCTGATTTTCGATCCGGATATGATAGGCCCAGAACCAGCGCCCCCGGTCCGGCTCCGACTGTTCGGGCAGGAAAGTCACGGCGACATGGACGATGATGTCCCGCGTCGTCGCGTGCAGGGGGAACAATGCGTTCATATCTCCCGCATGCGCCTCCCTGCCCGGTTCCGTCAACGCCCTATCGTCTTGAGCGCCTGGTCGAAGTCCGCGATCACATCGTCGGGATCTTCCAGGCCGACGTTCAGCCGCAGCATATCCTCGGTGATGCCGACTTCCAGCCGCGCCTCTTCGGCCATGCCGAAATGGGTGGTCGATGCCGGATGGGTCATCAGCGAACGCGAATCGCCGATATTGTTGCTGATGTCGACCAGTTCCAGCGCGTTGAGCAGGCCATGCGCCTCAGCCCGGCCACCACCGGTGTAGATGGAAAAGATCGGCCCGGCCGCTTCCATCTGCCGCATCGCCAGCGCGTGCTGGGGATGGCTTTCCAGTCCCGGATAATTGACCTTGGGCAGGCGGGTTTCCAGGAACTGGGCTACCTTGAGCGCATTCTCGCTCTGGCGGCGAATGCGCAGGTCCAGCGTCTCCAGCCCCTTCAGCACCACCCAGGCATTGAACGCGCTGAGCGTCGGGCCGGTGTTGCGGTGGAAGGGCAGCAGCACATTGTCGATCCAGTCGCGGCTGCCGCAAATAGCGCCGGCCAGCACACGGCCCTGCCCGTCCATCATCTTGGTCGCGCTATAGGCGACGACATCGGCGCCGAACTCCATCGGCCGCTGCAGCGCGGGCGAGGCGAAGGCATTGTCGACAACGGTGGTGATGCCGCGTGCCTTGGCGATCGCGCAGACGGCGGCGATGTCGACCACGTCCATGGTCGGGTTGGCCGGCGTCTCGAAGAAGAAGACCTTGGTATTGGGCCGTGCCGCCGCTTCCCAGGCGGCAACGTCGCTGCCGTCGATCGTCGTCGTCACGATGCCGAACTTGGGCAGCAGCGTGTCGACCAGCCAGCGGCAGGAACCAAAGGCCGCCTTGGCCGCGACGACATGGTCGCCGGCCGACAGCTGGCACAGCAGGGCAGCGGTCATCGCCGCCATGCCGGTCGCGGTCGCGCGGCAGGCTTCGGCGCCTTCCAGCAGGGCGATGCGCTGCTCCAGCATCTCGACGGTCGGGTTCTGCAGCCGGCTATAGGTCATGCCCTGCTGTTCACCGGCGAAGCGCGCGGCGGCATCCTCGGCCCGGTCATAGCAATAGCCGCTGGACAGGAACAAGGCCTCGGACGTCTCGCCATATTCGGTGCGCGCGGTGCCGCCCCGGATGGCCAGCGTCGCCGGCTTCCAGTTCTTGGTGATCTCAGGGTTCTGACCGCTCTTCCGCTTCATATCGCCTTCCGCATATCCGTCGTGACGCGCGGCGTTTCGCCGCCCAATATCTGTGCCATCTGGCTCATGTCGCCATTACCGCCCGAGAGGATAACCGCAACCTTCTTGCCGCGCATCTGCTCCTTTTCCTGGATCAGCGCGGCCAGCGCCACCGCACCGGCGCCCTCGGCCAGATTATGGGTGTCCTGCCAGTAGATACGGATGGCATCCGCCACCTCGTCATCGGTGACGCCGACGAAGCGGTCGGCGCGCGGCCCGAAATAGTCGAGCGCGGCCTGGACCGGGGTGCAGACAGCAACGCCATCGGCAAAGGTATAGGCGGTCGGACTGGTCAATAGCTTGCCCGCCTCGAACGAGCGCTTGGCGGCATCGACATGGGCGGACACGACGCCGACGACCTTGGTCTTGAGGCCCAGCGCATCCCTTGCCGCAATCGTGGCGCACAGGCCCGATCCGCAACCGACGGGAACATAGACGGTGTCCAGGTCCGGCACAGCATCGAACAGTTCCAGCCCATAGCTGGCGACACCGCGCACCAGTTCCGCATGATAGGCCGGGACCATGAACAGCCCCTGCTCGGCGGCCAGGCGCACCGCCTCCGCCTTGGCACTGTCGAAATCATGGCCATGTTCGATCAGGGTGGCACCGAATGCCCGCATTGCGGCATTCTTCTCCAGCGCATTGCCATGGGGGACAACGATCGTCGCCTGGAGGCCGGCGGCGCGGGCCGCGCGCACCTGCGCCTGGCCATGATTGCCGCGGGTCGCGGTGATGATGCCCGTCACCTCGGGATGGGTGCGGCGCAACCAGTCGATATAGGTGATGGCCCCACGCACCTTGAAGGCGCCGGTCGGCGTGTGGTTCTCATGCTTGACCCAGGTTTCGACGCCGATCCGCCCGGCCAGCAACGGCCAGGCATATTGCGGGGTCGGCGGCACCTGGTCATGGACCATGGCGGCGGCGGCACGAAGGCTGGGCAGGGAAAAGTCGTCCATGCCGCTGCCTAGCTGGCGCGTGGAAGAGCCGACAGGACCGATATGCGCGAATTGGCCCCCTAGAGCCTGATCGTTTGAGGCGGAAGCGCCTTGCGCTTCCACCGATAGCGTGAATCAGGCTCTATTCTTGGATGCTAGACCTTGATTCACGCTTCAGGCAGATTCAGCCTGAAGCGATCAAGGTCTAGGCGGCCCTTCGCACCCTGCCCTCGATCAGTGGATGCAGATGCGCCTCTTCCCACTCCATATGGTCATAGAGGGAATCCTGCAGCGCCAGCGTCGCCCGCTTGTAATTGCCCCAGTCGGCCGCGATCTGGGCCGGGGTCCATTGCTTGATATGGTCGCTGTAACGCAGGAACAGGGCCACCATGGTACGGCCATGCTGATGCACGATCGGCTCGGCCTCCATCGCCAGCGGCCCCTGGCGCAAGCCCCGCGCCAGCATGTCCTCACGCCCCATATGGTCGCGGAACAACTGGGCGAAGCGGATGCGCCAGCGGGTCAGAAGTGCCATGTCGCGGACGTCATCGTCCATCATGCTGGCAAAATCCCGCATCATGCCCCGCAGGACATGATGGTCTTCAATCAGTTCAGTCGGCATTTGCGTCCCCATTCACCGCTCATATCGACCGGAAACGAAGAAACTTTACGTTCGCGTCATGCAAATGCGACGAACCGAAGCGGAATTAAAGCGCAGCGAGGACCGCGTCGCCCATCTCCACCGTGTTCATCGTGCCGCCCAGATCCGGCGAACGGGCGCCGTCGGCCAGCGCCTTGGCCACCGCCGCCTCGATCCGGTCGGCCGGCTCGGGCAGGTTCAGCGAGTAACGCAGCATCATCGCCGCCGACAGGATGGTCGCCAGCGGATTGGCCTTGCCCTGGCCGGCAATGTCGGGCGCAGACCCATGGATCGGTTCATAGAGGCCCTGGCCGCTGCCGTTGAGCGTCGCCGACGCCAGCATGCCGATCGAGCCCACGCACATGCTCGCCTGGTCCGACAGGATATCGCCGAACATGTTGCCGGTGACGATGACGTCGAACTGGCCGGGGTTGCGGACCAGCTGCATCGCGGCATTGTCGACATACATGTGGGTCAGGGCGACGTCGGGATATTCGGCCGACACCTCGATCACCACGTCGCGCCACAACTGGCTGGTTTCCAGCACATTGGCCTTGTCGACCGAGCAGAGCTTGCCACGACGCGCACGCGCCGCCTGGAAACCGGCATGGGCGATGCGGCGCACCTCGGCTTCATTGTACGACATGATGTCATAACCTTCGCGCAGGCCATCGGCGGTGGTGCGCATGCCCTTCTCGCCGAAATAGACGTCGCCATTGGTTTCGCGCACGATCAGCAGGTCGATCGAGCCGGCCACTTCGGGCTTCAGCGCGCTTTCATGCGCCAGTTCGGGGAAGACCTTGGCCGGGCGCAGGTTGGAGAAGAGGCCCAGCTCCTTGCGCAGGCCCAGGATCGCCTGTTCCGGACGCAGATGACGCTCCAGCGAGTCGCAGTCGGGATCACCGACCGCGCCGAACAGGATCGCGTCGGCGCGCTTGGCAATGTCCAGCGTCTCGGGCGGCAGCGGATGGCCGACCGCCTTATAGGCCGAACCGCCGACCAGACCCTCTTCATAGGTGAGTCCGTCGATCGCCAGCGCATCAAGCACGCGCTTCGCCTGCGCGACGATCTCGGGGCCGATACCATCTCCAGGGAACAGGGCGATCAACATGGGAAACCTCTTTCTAAATCTCTGCCGCCACGGTTCCGCGAAAGAAAATGGCCGCCGCTGCCCGACGGGCGAACGGAGAATGCGGAAACGGCGCGCCCGCCCTTGCAAAAACTGCGCGCGTTACGCAACCGCTCTTTTCAGCCGATCGACCAGTCTTTCGCGCGCGGCCAGCACATCGGCCCGCCTTTCGGTCAGCACGGACCGCTCCAGGAAGAAGCCGGTCAGGCGCAATCCATCCATGATCTGCGGCCAGTGGCCAGCCCCGCCTTGCAACAGGAAAGGCGGCAGCGGCAGCAGGCGCGCCTCATAGCCCTCCGCCCCCGCCCGGCTGACCGCCGCCGCGCTGCGCGGGCTGACAAAGGCCAGGTCGTCGGCGGTGCCGGTCGCGGCGCAGCGGCTCAGATCAAGGCCGAAGCCCAGTTCCGCCAGCAACAGCAATTCGTAGCGGACCAAAGCCGCCGCCCAGCCCCGCGCCGCCGGCGCCGCCTCGACCGCGCCAAGCACGCCGTCGAGCGCTTCATAAAGCGTCGGATAGGGCGTTCCTTCCGGCAGGGCCGCCGCCGTCAGCGCGCAGGCCCAGTCGATCGCTGCCGCCGGCAATGGCTCGCCCAGCAAGGGCGCGCGGCTATGCTCCAATTCGACGGTCAGGCTCGCGAGCTGATCTTCGGTACGGGCGCGGAACTCGGCCTTCACCGCATTGCCCGGCAGCAGCACCGGGCGTAGCGCCCGCGACCGCCCGCCGCGCACATAGCCCGCGACCAGCCCATGATCGGGCGTCAACAGCCGCGCGACCGCGCCATGTTCGCCATGGGCGCGCAGCGCGCAGACGATGCCGGATGTGATGAGGACGGGCATGGCGCCTTCCTATCGACGATCCGGCATCCGTGCCAAATCTAATGTTGCGGCTGCGCCTCGCCACGGGTGCGCCACAGCGACAGGCCGATGCCTGCACCCAATACCCCGGCCGTCACCAGCAGGGAAAAGGCCGGCGGGATCTTCTCCAGCCCCAGCGCATCGGCCAGGAAGATCTTGGCGCCGATGAAGATCAGCACCACCGACAGCGCATATTTGAGATAATGGAAGCGGTGAACCGCCGCCGCCAGCGCGAAATAGAGCGCACGCAGCCCCAGGATCGCGAAGATGTTGGAGGTATAGACCAGATAGGGATCGGTGGTGATGGCGAAGATCGCCGGCACGGAATCCACCGCGAAGATGACGTCGGCAATCTCGATCATCACCAGCGCCAGAAACAGCGGCGTCGCATGGAGCAGCGGCTTGCCGCCCGGTTCAGCCGGCTGGCGCACGAAGAAATGATCGCCCTCCACCCGGTCGGTCACGCGCATGTGACGGCGCAGGAAGCCGAGCAGCCGGTTCCCCTCCATCGTCTGTTCCTTGCCGACCGTCCACAACATGCGGATGCCGGTGAAGATCAGGATCGCCGCGAAGAAATAGAGCGCCCAGGAGACATTCTGGACCAGCGCCGCGCCCAGTCCGATCATGATCGCGCGCAGGACGAT
This sequence comes from Sphingobium sp. MP9-4, assembly GCF_005281675.1. NCBI lineage: Bacteria > Pseudomonadati > Pseudomonadota > Alphaproteobacteria > Sphingomonadales > Sphingobiaceae > Sphingobium > Sphingobium sp. MP9-4. Next base: position 12,777 of record NZ_LUFI01000030.1, read on the forward strand.
CACGCCGATGATGCCCCAGAACAGCACCTCATGCTGATAGCGGCGCGGCACATGGAAGAAGGAGAAGATCATCGCGATGACGAAGACATTGTCGAGCGCGAGCGATTTTTCGACGACGAAGCCGGTCAGATAGGCGACCGCCGCCTCCTGCCCCATCTGCCAGGTGATCCAACCGCCAAAGGCGAGGCCAATGGCGATGTAGAAGCCGGCCAGCTTCACGCTCTCGCGCACGCCGATCTCGCGCTGCTTGCGATGCAGCACGCCCAGATCCAGCGCCAGCAATGCGAGGATGATCGTCAGGAAGAGCGCCCACATCCAGATGGGCTTGTCGAGAAAGTCGGTCGTCAGGAAATCCATGATAGGTCCGTGCTGCGAATATGCAGGTCAAGCGGACGGCATGGCTCCCGGTTCCCTCAGCGGGAATATGTCGGAAAGCGGCAATCGAACAGCAATGATCAGTGGCCCGGCGCAGGTCAGGCTGCACCGGGCCATTGATGATCAGCCCGGCATCATCGTGCCGGTATCGATGAAGCGCTGGTGCCAGGCAAAGGCCTCGGCCGGCAGCATCGGCGACTGCAGGCCATAGCTGCCCTGCATCGCCCGCCTGAAATAATCCTTCAGCATCGGACGATAATCGGGATGGGCGCAATTGTTGATGATCAGTTCGGCCCGCTGGCGCGGCGCCAACCCGCGCAGGTCGGCCAACCCCTGCTCAGTGACGATCACCTGCACATCCTGGTTGATATGGTCGACATGGCTGGCATGCGGCACGATCGCCGAAATCTTGCCCTGCTTGGCGGTCGAGGGCGTCATGAAGATCGACAGATAGGCGTTGCGGGCAAAGTCGCCCGATCCACCGATGCCGTTCTGGATGCGCGATCCCATGACGTGGGTGGAGTTCACATTGCCGTAGATATCCGCCTCGATGAGGCCGTTCATGGCGATGCAGCCCAGGCGGCGAACCAGTTCGGGATGGTTGCTGATTTCCTGCGGGCGCAGGATCATCTTGTTGCGGAAGCGGGCCATGTCGGCATTGAGCCGCGCCGCCGCCTCGGGGCTGAGCGAGAAGGCGGTGGCGCTCGCCATGCGCAGCTTGCCGGATTCCAGCAGGTCGAGCATGCCGTCCTGAATGACCTCCGTATAGGAGACCATATTGTCGAACGGAGCGTCGATCAGGCCGGTCAGCACGGCATTGGCGATATTGCCGACGCCCGACTGGAGCGGCAGCAGCGACGCCGGGATGCGACCCATCTTCACTTCATGGCCGAGGAATTCGAGCAGATGGCCGGCAATCGCCCGCGCACTGTCATCGGGCGGGGTGAAGGGCGCGTTGCGATCGGGCGAGTCGGTTTCGACCACCGCCAGCACCTTGGCGGGATCGACCCGGCAATAGGGTTCGCCGATGCGATCGTCGGCGCGGGTCAGCGGGATCGGCACGCGGCTCGGCGGCAACGCCGTGCCGTAATAAATGTCGTGCATCCCTTCGAGCGCGGCATTCTGCCAGCTATTGACCTCCAGGATCACCCCCTTGGCGCGATCGAGCCAGGTCTTGTTGTTGCCGACCGAGGCGGACGGGATCAGCAGGCCGTCGGGAGTGATGCCGGTCACTTCGACCACGGCGACATCCAGTTCGCCCAAAAAGCCCTGCCACGCCATCGGGGCGACCTGGCTCAAATGCATGTCGAAATATTGCATCTCGCCGCGGTTGATCCGCTCGCGGGCGATCGGATCGCTATTATAGGGAAGACGAAATTCGACGCCGTCGGCCTTGGCGAGCGCACCGTCCAGTTCCGGCCCGGTCGACGCGCCGGTCCACACCTTCACCCGGAACGGATCACCAGCGGAATGGGCGGCGGTGATTCGATCGGCCAGCGCCAGAGGGACGGCCTTGGGATAACCCGAACCGGTGAAGCCGCTCATGCCCACGGTCATGCCGTCGGTAATCAGGGCAGCTGCGTCCTGCGCGCTGCGTCTTTTTGCCGCAAACCCTGCATGACCGATACGATCCGATGCCATCCTCTCGTCTCCATTAAATGTCTGACTGGCGTCCCTGCGCCGGCGCTTAGGTCTGGCTTTTCCGTTCTCCGCACAATAGGGATTCCCGGCACAATATCTGTGCAGGACATGTTCAAATGAGCGACCTGCTTCTTTCGATCCGCACCTTCATACGGCTATGCGAAAAGCCCAGTTTCACGCGCGTCGCTGCCGAGATGCATGCGAGCCACACCACCATAGCCCGCCGGCTCGATCAGGTGGAAGCCCATTTTGGTACCGTGCTGTTCCATCGCACCACGCGCCGGCTGGTCCCGACGCCGGAAGCCGACCAGTTGCTGGTCCATGCCCGCACTCTGGTCGACGCGCTGGAAGTGGCCGAACAGGAATTGCGCCCGGTCCAGGGCGATGTCAGCGGCACGGTGCGGATCGGCGTCACCACCGCGCTGGGCCTCTATTATCTGGGCCTGCTGAGCCTGTTGAGCGATCAGCATCCCGGCCTGCGGATCGACATGGCGATGACCGACTGGCAACGCGATCTGGTCCAGGACCGGCTCGATCTGGCGCTGCGCGTCGGCCCGGTCGGGGACGATATGCTGGTCGTGCATCGGCTCGGTGCCCTGCCCCGCATGTTGGTCGCCCATCCCGACTATGTCGCGCGCCATGGCCTGCCCGCCAGCGCGGACGATCTGCCGAGCCATCGCTGCATCGCCTATGGCTATGGCGACCTGCCGGCCAAATGGACCGTGGACGGCCGCGACCAGTTGATCAGCGGCCCGTTCCGCAGCGACAATAGCGAGGCGGTGCATCGCGCCGCGCTTGCCGGCCTCGGCATCGCGATGCTGCCCGCCGTGCGGGTGGCAGACGATCTGGAGGCGGGGCGCCTCATGCGCGTCCTCCCCGCCAGCCAGATCGACCCGATCGACATTTTGGCGGTGCATCCCGCGCTGAAACGCCTACCCGCCCGCGCCAGGCTGGTGCTCGATTTCCTGAAGGCGAATTTCCCCGGCGACCCGCCCCAGCGCTAAGCGGCGCGCAGTTCCTCCAGCACGTTACGCACCGTTTCCTGCAATTCCTGCGAACGACTGGACAAGGCCGTCGCCGCCGCGTCGGTTTCGCCCATGGCCGATTGCGCCTCCGCCAGCGCCAGGCTCAGCGCTTCGGCCTGGGACGCCGCTTCTGCGATATGGCGGGCCATCTCCTCGGTTGCCGCGGCGATCTCGCCGGTGGCGCGTATCTGTTCCGCCACATCATCGACGATGCCGGCGGTCGACCGGTCGATCGTGTCGGCCGATTGGGTCGCGACATCGATCGCGCCCGACACGCTGTCGGCCGCGCGCCGAATATCCTGCAGATAGATGTCGATCTGGCGGGTCGCCTCGGCCGTCTGCGCGGCCAGGCTCTTCATCTCCGACGCCACGACGGCAAAACCGCGCACCTCGCTGCCGCTACGCGCCGCCTCGATCCCGGCGTTAAGCGACAGAGTCCGGCTCTGCGCCGCGATCTGCGAAATCAGCGCGACGATCGAACTGGCAGAATCGACCGTCGCCGACAGCATGTCGACCTCCGGCGTCAGCGCACGGGTCGCCATGGCGCCGCGCAGCGCATTGTCGCGGGTGTGGCTGGCACTGCCGCCCACGCCATTGATCGAAATGGCCAGCTTTTCCGTGTCCTGCGCCACCGCGCGGACATCGCCATCGGCGCGGGCATGGGCCTTGCGCAATTCGGCCGAGCGCTGGGTGGTGCGATCGAGCAGATCGAACAGCCATTGCTTGCTGGCCGACAATTGCCCCGCCAGTTGGCCGAGGTCGCCGACCACCGCGCCCAGCCGCGCCTCCAGCGCATCGGCCACCAGCCGACGCCGCTCGCTTGCCTCTTCGGCCCGCCGCGCCGCCTCCTCGATCGCGCGCTGCCGGGTCGCAATCGTCTGCGCCCGTTCCAGTTCGGCCAGCGCGACCTCGGCCCGCTCCTTCGCCGCATCGGCTTCCTTGCGCAGCCCTTCGCTCCGCTGCCGCTCCTCGGTCTGCAGGCGGATGGTCTGGGTCAGCAGCGACACGATCCACCACAGCATCAGGGTCTGGATCACCACGATCAGCGCATGCACCAGCACCCGCGGCAGATCGCCCTCGCTGGCGAACACCCAGGCGGGATAGCTATAGTTGAGGGCCAGATGATGGAGCGCCGTCACGCCGGCCGCGAACAGCAACGCCCGCCGATCAAGCAGAACGATCTGCGCTGCCAGCGCCGCAAAGAAGCCCATATGCATGTCCATCTGCCAGCCATGGCCGCGCAGCAGGAAGACATAGAGCGCCGGGATCGCCACCGATGTCACCGCCAGCGTCATGCGCGCCGGCGCCGCAATGTCGCGCCGCCGCACCATGATGGTCGGAAGCAGCGCCAGCAGCGCAGCCGCCAGCGCGCCGACTTCCGCATCGGGTGCCTTCAGCCACCAGCCGATCAGCATCAGTGCCGGCACATTCAGCCAGAATAGCCACATCAGCATGCGCGCACCGGCCAAGCGGATGCTTTCCATCGGGCGTTCGACGTTCATGCCCGCCCTCCCTTGCTGGCGCAGAGAAAATCGGGCGCCGCCAGCAGCAACACGCCGCGCGCCAGCATCGGCCAGCCCAGCCGATCGCGATCGCCCCGCACCACCAATGCCCCATCGATCTGCCCCTGGCCGACCGGGATCGCGCCGACTGCAATCAACCCCGCCGCCAATCCATGGCCGCTCGCCGTTGTCAGGGGAATGGCGAGCATGTCGCCACGCGCCGGCGGCGCCAGAACACCCGCCATCATCAGAAAAGCGACTGTCGCCAATTGCGCAGCCGCAAGCCCCCACCTGTTCCCCACTCTTGTCTCCCCCGCCGATCGGCTGGGGAAACATCACCAACAATTGTTAACGCGATACTTATGAGCCAGCAAAAATCATTGCGTCATCGTCACATTTTTTCAGCCGTGGAAATAATCATAGACCTGCTGCGCCACCGCCTTCGACACGCCGGGTGCCCGTTGCAGATCCTCCAGCGCCGCATCGCGCACCGCCCGCGCCGTCCCGAAATGCATCAGAAGCGCCTTTTTCCGGGCCGGGCCGATGCCGGGCACCTCGTCGAGCGACGACACGGTGATCGCCTTGCTGCGCTTCGCCCGATGCGCGCCGATGGCAAAGCGATGCGCTTCATCGCGCAGGCGCTGCATGTAGAAGAGCAGCGGATGATTGATCGGGAAACTCACCTCCTGCCCATCCATCAGGTGGAAAACCTCGCGCCCGTCGCGGCCATGATGTGGCCCCTTGGCGATGCCGATCATGCAGACATCCTCGATGCCCATATCCTCCAGCATCGCCCGCGCCGCCGACAATTGCCCCTTGCCGCCGTCGATCAGCACAAGGTCCGGCCATTCGCCACCGTCGCGATCAGGGTCTTCGCGCGCCGCCCGGCCAAAGCGCCGCTCGAACATTTCGCGCATCATCGCGAAATCGTCGTTCGATATGTCCGGGTTCTTCATGTTGAACTTGCGATAGGCGTTCTTGCGGAAGCCCTCCGGCCCGGCGACCACCATCGCCCCCAGCGCATGGGCGCCCTGGATATGGCTGTTGTCGTAGATCTCGATCCGATCGGGCACGCCGTCCAACCCGAAAGCCTCGACCATCTCGTCCAATATCTTGGCCTGGGTCGTGGTCTCGGCCAGACGCCGGTCGAGCGCCTCCACCGCGTTGCGCTGCGCCTGCTTGATCAGCCGCGTGCGCTCGCCGCGCTGGGGCACCTCGATCCGAACCTTGCTGCCCAGCCTTTCGCTCAGCGCCAGCGCCATCAGCTCGCACTCGGCCGGTTCACGGTCAGTCAGGATCAGCTTGGGCGGCGGCACTTCCTCGTAGAATTGCGCCATGAAGCTTTCCAGCACCTCTTCGGTCGCCACATCATTGGTGTGGACCGGGAAGAAGCTGCGATGCCCCCAATTCTGGCCGCCGCGGATGAAGAAGGCCTGGATGCACATCGATCCGCCCTTCTCCGCCAATGCGAAGATGTCGGCGTCGCCCAGCCCTTCGGCGTTGATCGCCTGCGATCCCTGGATGAAGGTCAGCGCCTTCAGCCGGTCGCGGATCATCGCCGCCTGTTCGAAATCCAGCGCCTCGGCCGCTGCCTCCATCGCCGCGCCCAGCTTCTGCTGCACGGCGGTCGACTTGCCGCCCAGGAAATCCTGCGCATCCTGCACCAGTTCGGCATAGCCGGCCGTGTCGATGCGATCGACGCAGGGCGCCGAGCAGCGCTTGATCTGATACAGCAGGCAGGGCCGCGAGCGATTGGCGAAGAAGCTGTCGGTGCAGGACCGCAGCAGGAACAGCTTTTGCAGTGCGTTGATCGTCCGCGTCACCGATCCGGCGCTGGCGAAGGGGCCATAATAGCGCCCCTTATATTTGCGCGCGCCGCGATGCTTCTGCACGCGGGGAAAATCATGATCCTCGCGCAACAGGATGAAGGGGAAGCTTTTGTCGTCGCGCAGCAGGACATTATAGGGCGGGCGGTAGCGCTTGATGAGCTGCGCCTCCAGCAGCAGCGCTTCCGCTTCACTGTTGGTAGTGACGATGGTCATGCTGCGCGTCTGCGCCACCATGCGCCGCAGCCGGTTGGGCAGCCGGTCGACCTGGGTATAATTGGCGACCCGGTTCTTCAGCGCCCGCGCCTTGCCGACATAGAGGACATCGCCACGCGCATCCTGCATCCGGTAAACGCCGGGCCGGGTCGGCAAGGCCTTCAGCGTCGTGCGGATCGCCTCCACGCCCGCATCGATATCGGGCTGGCTGCCGGTGACGGTATAGGTCGCCTTGTCTTCGTTGAAACGGTCGGGGGATTGCGGCTGCGACATGGCCGCAGAGATAGCGGCACCGGCGCGGATCGCAATGGCGGTGTGGAACAAAGGGCGGCCAACACCGGCATTCATGATTGCCATTCATGGCTGTGTTGCCGAAAGCCGGCCTAATCAACAGCCTGTCGACTTCCTACATGGGACAGGCACAGGCCGTCCCACGGCCCGCGCCCATCCAAGAATAGCAGCGGAGGGGCATATGCCCTGCACACCGCGAACCTCAAGCAAAGGGACATCCCCATGGCCACTAAAGCCTATGGCGCCAACGCCGCCGACAAGCCGCTCGAAGCCCTCGACATCGAACGCCGCGCCGTCGGTCCGCATGATGTCGCGATCGATATCGCCTATTGCGGCGTCTGCCATTCGGACCTGCACCAGGTCCGGTCCGAATGGGACGGTACCCTCTATCCCTGCGTTCCCGGCCATGAGATCGTCGGGCATGTGACGGCCGTTGGTGATCATGTCAGCGCATTCAAGGTCGGCGACACGGTCGGCGTCGGCTGCATGGTCGACAGCTGTCAGGGCTGCGCCTCCTGCGACGAAGGGCTGGAGCAATATTGCGAGAACGGCTTTGTCGGCACCTATAATGGCAAGACCGATGATGCGCCGGGCCACACGCTGGGCGGCTATTCGCAGAATATCGTGGTGAAGGACAAGTTCGTCCTGAAGATCAGCCACCCGGCCGATCAGCTCGCTGCCGTGGCGCCGCTGCTGTGCGCGGGCATCACCACCTATTCGCCGCTGCGCCACTGGAAGGTCGGCCCCGGCCAGAAGGTCGGCATCGTCGGCATTGGCGGCCTGGGCCATATGGGCATCAAGCTGGCCCATGCCATGGGCGCCAAGGTGGTCGCCTTCACCACCTCGGAATCCAAGCGCCAGGACGCGCTGGACCTGGGCGCGGACGAAGTCGTCGTCTCGCGCAATGCCGAGGAAATGCAGGCCCATGCCAACAGCTTCGACTTCATCCTGAACACGGTCGCGGCCAGCCATAGCCTCGACGCCTTCACCACCCTGCTGAAGCGCGACGGGACGATGACGCTGGTCGGGGTGCCCGAGCATGCTCACCCCTCGCCCAATGTCGGCGCGCTGATCTTCAAGCGGCGTTCGATCGCCGGCTCGCTGATCGGCGGTATCGCCGAGACCCAGGAAATGCTCGATTTCTGCGCCGAAAAGGGCATCACTGCCGATATCGAGATGATCCGCATCCAGGATATCGAAGACGCCTATGCCCGCATGCAGAAGAGCGACGTCAAATATCGTTTCGTGATCGACAACGCCACGCTGGCCGCCTGATCGCCAGGCAAAGGGGCGAATGGCCAGGCGCCATTCGCCCCGACTGCGGGCCATGCCCGCCCCTTTCCGGGGGAAACCCCGATTGCTCCCGCTTTGCCGTCGCGGTCCAATCACCGGACGTTCAAGCGCCGAGGAGCCAGCCATGTCCGACCCCCTATCGTCCTGGAATGACGGACCTGCCAAGGCCGCAATCCTGGATTTCGTCGCCCGCGTGACAGGCTCGGGACCGGAGCATATCCCCGCCCCGCAGCGCATCGCCACCTTCGACAATGACGGCACGCTCTGGGCGGAACAGCCACTTCAGACCCAGTTCCTGTTCGGCCGCATGCTGCGCGCAAAGCTGATCGAACAGGAACCGGAACTCGCGCAGCAACAGCCTTTCAAGGCCTATGTCGAGCAGGACATGCCGGCCATGAAGGCGCTGGGGAAGCTAGGGCTGCTGGAGGTTGCCGCCCGTGAACATGCGGGTGCGACCGAAGAGGAATTTGACAGGATCGCACGCGACTGGCTCGCCACCGCACATCATCCCCTGCTCGACCGGCCCTTCACCCGGTGCGTCTATCGCCCGCAGATCGAATTGCTGGATTTCCTGCGCGCCCATGATTTCAAGACCTATATCGTCTCGGGCGGCGGGCTCGACCTGATGCGCGCCTTCGCCGAAGACGTCTATGGCATTCCGCCCGAACAGGTGATCGGCTCCAGCCTTCGCACCCGGTTCGAAATCGACGGTGATGGCGTCGCGCAACTTGTCAAGCTGCCCGAACTGTTTCGACGACCGCGAGGCGAAGGCGCAGAATATCGCCCTTCATATCGGCCGTCGCCCGATCCTGGCCTTCGGCAATTCGGACGGCGACCTCGCCATGCTCCGCTATGTGAAGACCGGATCAGGGCCACGGCTGGCGCTGCTGCTGCATCATGACGATGCCGCTCGGGAATTTGCCTATGATCGGGATTTCTTCCTGAGCCCCCTGGCCGAGGCGCTGGACAAGGCCCCGGATTATGGCCTGACCCTGGTCAGCATGAAGCAGGACTGGAACAGCATCTTCGTCTGATCCGCCGACCGCGCCACCTTGGAACAACCGGCCGTGGCACTCCGCACGCTGGCGCGCCTATGACCGCCTTATGGTCCATCTCCTTCCCTTCACCCCCGATCATTTCTCCACCCTGTCGGGCTGGTTTGGCAGCGACGCGGATGTCGTTCAGTGGGGTGGGCCTTTTGTCCATTTCCCGCTGTCCGGTGAGCAGATGACGGCAATGCTGGATGAAGGACGCAGCGATCCGCCCGCGCGCTTGTGCTGGATGGCCCAGGACGACGGTCAGCTTGTCGGCCATGTCCAGATCGCCTTCGACTGGCGCAACGGCAATGCCACGCTGGGCCGGGTCGCGATCGCGCCCGATGCGCGAGGCCGGGGTCTGGCGGTGCCGATGCTGCGCCTTGCGCTCGCCAGCGCCTTTGCCTTCGACGCCGTCGAGCGGCTGGAGCTCAATGTCTATGCCTGGAACCGGCCCGCCATCCGCAGCTATGAACGGCTCGGCTTCGTGACCGAAGGCGTCCGCCTGTCCTCCGTTCGGGTTGGCGATGCGCGATGGGATACCGCGATCATGCGAATGCTGCGATCCGAATGGACGCACAGCACGCCAGCCTGAACCCAAACAAAAAGGGCCGGCGCCTTTCGGTGCCGACCCTTTTGCTAATTCTGCCTGTTTTCGATCAGGCGACCGGGCCGAGACCCTTGATCGCATCATCGACCAGCGCCTTGTCCGCCTTGGCATCATGGCCTTCGGCAATCAGGGCGGCTGCAGCGCCGGTAGCGGCCTTCACCGCCTTGGCACGAATGTCTGCGAGAGCGCTGCGCTCAGCCGCACCGATCTTGTCTTCCGCCATCTTCTGGCGACGGGCGACCAGATCGGCAGCCTGCACCTTGGCATCGGACAGAAGCGTTTCGGCTTCATGCTCGGCCGACTTGCGCATGGCGTCGGCTTCACCAGCCGCAGCGGCCAGCTTGGCTTCATATTCGCCCTTGAGCGCTTCGGCTTCGGCACGAAGCTTCGATGCTTCGGCCAGCTGTTCCTTGATCTGGGCGATCCGGCCATCCAGCACACCGCCGATCAGGCTGGGCACCTTCTTGATCAGCAGGATGACGATGAACACCGCCATCGCCAGGCTGACCCAGGCGGTCGCGTCCATGCCGACCGCCTTGGGATCGGTATGCGGCGCGACGCCTTCATGCGCCACGGTGCCAACCGGCTCCATGCCTTCGGCGTGGATTGCCTGATTGAGGTGCGGGGCCTGCGCCTCGCTATGCTCTACTGCTGCCTCAGCCATGAGCCAGTGCCGCCTTTACTGCGTTGCGGGCCGCTTCGTCCGACGCTTCCACGCCGGAAATCCGGACGACCATGTCGCGCGCCGCATCGGCGGCGACGGTTTCAATCTGTGCCATGGCGGCATCCGTGGCGGTCTTGATCCGGGCTTCGGCAGCGCCGATCTTGTCCTGGATCTCCGCATCGGCGGCGGCCAGCTTCGCTTCTGAAGCCTTGGCGGCATCCGCCTTCGCCTTGGCCAGCGTCGCCTGGGCGGCGGTGCGGCTTTCGGCATCACGGACGCGATAGTCCGCTTCCGCTTCGTCGGCGCGGGCGAAGGCTGCCTTGGCAGCATCGAGATCACCCGAAATCTTCGCGTCGCGCGCGTCGGCCGTCGCCTGCACCTTGGGCACCATGCCGCGGCCGATGACGAAGAAGACGAAGCCGAACGTCAGCAGCAGCCAGAAGATCTGGGAAGCATAGGTATCGGCGATTTGCGCGATTTGAGGCATTTTTATCCGTCCGAAAAGGGGGCGGTCGTCAAGGGGCAGGCAGCCAGGCTGCCCGCCCCGTCGATCTTTAGGCCACGAAGACCAGGATCATGGCGATAACGAACGCCAGCAGACCCAGAAGTTCGGCGGCGGCGAAGCCGATGAACAGGCGACCCTGCTGGCCGTCAGCGGCACCCGGATTGCGCAGCGCGCCTTCGAGGAACGAGCTGAAGACGTTGCCCACACCGAGGGCGGCAATGCCCGCACCGATCGCGGCCAGGCCAGCACCGAGCAGCTTTGCGGCTTCTGCGTCCATGTTCTAAACTCCTTTTTCTTAACCAATTAAACGTTGAAGAATGTACGAAAACTCAGTGCAGGTTTTCGGCGTCGTTGATGTAGACCGAGGTCAGCAGCGCAAACACATAGGCCTGGATCACGGCGACCAGCACTTCGAGCGCGCTGATACCGACCATCAGCACGAAGCTGGCGGCACCGACGGTCAGACCGAAACCGGGGCCAGCATTCGAGCTGTTGATGACGAAGCCGGCCAGCACCTTGAGCAGCACGTGTCCGGCGGTCATCGCCACGAACAGTCGCAGGCCCAGGCTGAACGGACGCACCATGAACGAGATCAGCTCGATCGGGAAAATGACCGGGATCATCGGCAGGGGCGTGCCGTGCGGCACGAACAGGGAGAAGAAGTGCAGCCCATGCTTCCAGAAGCCAACGATCAGCACGATCGAGAAGCTCATGATCGCCAACACGCCGGTGGCGGTGAAATGGCTGGTGAAGGTGAAGGGGTGGACCCCGACCAGACCCAGCGGCAACAGACCCAGAAGGTTGGCCATCAGGATGAACATGAAGAGCGAGAAGACATAGGGAATGTACTTCTTGCCGCCTTCACCCACGTTCGAGATCAGCAGGTTCTTGATGAAGCCGGTGAAATATTCGACCGCCATCTGCCAACGACCGGGCACCAGTTCGCGCTTCATGCCGCCGATCACGAAGATCCACAGCACCACCGCAGCGGCGACCATATAGAGCGCGCTGTTGGTGAAGGCGATGTTGAAGCCGCCGATGGACAGGTGATCGGTACCGAACAGCGGTTCGATCGCAAACTGATGCATCGGATCGATTTTGCCGGATTCTGCCACTTGGACCCCTGTACCGTCTAATATTCGGACTAAGACAAAAGCGCCCCTATTGATCGGAACGCTTCGTCGTCGTCAATCTGATGATGTTCCTGAACGCCGCCACGATCCCGAGACCGAGGAAGACAAGCAGGAGCCATGGGGATGTGCCGAGCAGCCGGTCGAGAACCCAGCCGATCAACGCACCACCGACAAGACCACCGATCAGCTCTGCGAGAACCCTGTTGCCCAGACGCGAACCATCGTCCGCCTGCTGCACCTTCGTCCCCTGTCTGACCTGCTCGGCATGTTCCGCCTGCGCAATTCTCGCTTCCAGTGAAGCGATCCGCGCATCTTCCCCCGCCGGGTCCTGCCCGGATTCACCCGCAACCATTGCCAATCCTTCCATCAGGCTGAAACCCAATGGCAGGCGGCATGGCGCTTGCGGCTGCACCCGTCAAGGCGCGGCCCGTTTAGAAAGGGGATGACGGATAGTCAACTATACTTGGGCAGGAGATTATCCTGCCCAGACGAACTGGCGGTCAAAGTCCGCCAGCCACGCGCATTTTACTGGCCTGCGGTGGCGCAATAGGCCGGCAAAGAGATCGCCCCGGCGCCCTTGGTCTGCCAGGCACCACCGCCGACGCGATAGACCTGCCCCGGCTTCACCCGGCTGCTGAGCGTCTGGCAACCGGTTGCGGCCGCCACATCCTGCACCGTCACGCCGCGCTTGCCGGCCAGATCGGTATAGACGGCGCGACGCTTGATGTTGATCGATTCGACCTCGGCCCGCACATCCGCGCCCACCGTGCCGGCGATACCCAGATAGCCATCGGCCTGCTCGCCCACCGTGCCGGCAGCGATCGCGGCGGCCGCACCACCCTGGGCCTGCGCGGTGCCGGCCAGAACCAGGCCGCCCAGCACAGCGGCGGCCAGCATGAACTTGCGTGTCATTGCGGGAACAACTCCGGGTTATTGTTGATCAGATCCTTGGCGTCCTTCTCCAGACGGACGACGACCTCCTGCTGGACCTTCACGTTCAGATTGATCTCGATCGGCTTGTCCGGGGCCTTGACCTGGATGCATCCTCCAAGGGCCGAAGCTGCCAGACCGGCCATCATGATTGCTGCTATCTTCATTTCGGCTCCGTATTTGACACAGTCTCGCTTGCCGCAGGCTGAACCGCAAGACCAGATTGCAGATCGGCCGCGCTTTGTGCGCGCATCTTCTGCTGGGCATCCTCGCCAATCTGGTCGCGGATCACCTGCGACGGGTCGACATAGGATTGGGCGGATTTCATCAGGCCGCGGAAGGGCGCGGAAATCCGCACGTTGAAGATGAAGGGCAGGCCGACGAAGCTTTTCGCTATCCCCTGCGGCGCACCGCCCAATTGACCTCGGTTGACGCCGTTGAACACCACATTGGTGACCATCTCGCCATCCAGCGCGCCATCCATCAGGATGGTGAGGCATTTATATTGCAGATCCTTCAGCGCATCGAAGGCGACCTTGCCCATAACTCCGACTTGCTCGTTCGACACCGGCCCCACATAGGACAGCACGCCTGACTGGCGCGTTGGGTCGCAGGGGATGCTAGGCAGCACGCCCTCGGGCATGATCAGCGGTGCCATGCCCTGCTGCCGCGCGACCAGCACGCCGCCGGCAACCCGCCCGCCCTGCGCATTGAAGATCAGCGGCATGATGCCGTCGAACGTGCCGGTCGCCGACACATTTTTCAGGTCCATCGCCTGGATGAAGGCACCAGCGTCGAGGCCGATGACCCGGAAGGTCAGATAGCGATCGACATCGGCACCAAAGTCCATGGTCGTGGACAGAAGCACCAGTTCACCGCCCGAAAAGGGGAAACCACCGCCCTCGATATGCAACTTCTGGCCGGCACCCAAGCGATAGCGCACCGTGCCATTGCGCGCCTCGACGCCCGGATTGACCAGCGCGATTCGCGCCTCCTGCCCGGTCGGCGTCACCATATTGAGCAAGTCGGAAAAATGGATCTCGCCCGACAGCCCCTCGACCGGGCCGAATGCCGCCGCCAGATCCAGCCGTTCGGTCCGGAAGACGCCATCGCTGCTGACATCGGACCCGGTCCAGCGGATATGCCCCTCGCCAGTCACGCGGCCGGCGACATTGGCGATCACGCCGAGCGTCAACGGCGTCAGTTCCTCCGGCTGCAATCCCGGCCCGAAGCCCAGGTCCGGCACGGTCAGGTCGGCATGCCCCTTCCCGCTGCCCAGGTCGTGCGCAATATCGGCGCGCGCCACCGTGGCACCCTTGCCCGGCACCTGCAGCGTGCCGGTCGCGGTGATTCGGCCATCCTTCATCGCCAGGGCAAAGTCAGGCACGAACAGCGGGTTGAAGCGGACCGAAGGCTGCGCATCGCGCACCTGCATCGCCGCCTTGAGCGACAGCGCCCCCTTAGCAAAGGCCCAGTCGCCCGCCCCCTGCTCGACAATCAGCGGCACGGTGCCGATCCGTCCACCCGCGCCCTTGATGTCGCCGGCAAAGCCTTCCTTCGTCGCCGCACCGGTGACGCTCGTCGCAGACAGGCGCACCGGCGCATCCTCCGGGCCGATGGCAAAGTCTGCATTGCCCAGGGTGAAGCCGGTCTGGCCCAATATCAGCCGGGCATTGTCCGCCTTTAGGCCCATCGGGCTGTCGCCGCTTCGCCCGTTCAGCGCGACATTGCGAAGCTCCGCACCGCCCTTCATGCCGCCCGGCCCCATGGCGAAAAGCGCCGAATTGGGTAGTGGGCAGAGCGTCTGCCGGGTCTGCCCCAGCGCGAAGCTGCCATAGCGCGCTTCCAGCAAGGTCAGTGGCGCGCAATGTTCGTTGATCGCGATCGCGCCATTAGACGCCAGCCGGCCATCGATCGGCAGGCCAAGACCGCGAACAGCCCCATCGGGCAGCGGCCCATCCAGCCGCAACGCGGTCGTGAAGCGCGTGTCGCCCTTCGGCCCGGCAACGAATCGGACAGGCTCGAACGCCAGCCGGGCGCCGTCGGCCGTATAGGGATCGATGAACAGCTGCCCGCCAAAACCGCCGCCGGCGCGGCGGGCCAGTCGGAGCGCCGCCTTGGGCAAGCCGCCGCCCTGCGACGTGATCGCGCCGTCCAGCGCCCAATCGATCGCCGCGCCGCCCTTGCCCGGCCAGGCCAGCGTCACCCGGCCGTCCCGCGCCACAGCCACCTGCGCGCCGCTGCGCGCTGCAAATTCGGTATCGGTCAGCACCAGACTGCCTGCATCGCCCTTCTGCGCCAGCGCCACCCGCGCCCGCAGCAGATTATCCGCGCCGGCCCGCCGTGCCGCATCCGCCAATCGCAGGGCCAGCGGCGCCACCGGCGTGCCGGCCGTCGACGTGCGCAAAGCCGCCAGCGGATCGCGCCCGGCCATCCGCCCGTTCCGCGCGGTCAGATCGCCGCTGAAGGTCGCATCACCGCCGCGCAGCGTCCAGTCACCGGCCAGTTCGGTTGGCCCCGCCAGCACCCCGGCACCGAAAAAGGCGCGTGCGCCGATCCGCGCACGCCCGGCCATGGCCTTGGCCGTACCGTCGAACTCGATCCGACCGACCGGGGCCGCCAGCAGCATGCCCTGCGCCTTGAGCGCCTCGCCCGCCAGCTTGGCCGATCCGTTCCAGCGGTCGAGCCTCTGGCCCAGCCACAGATCGATGTCGGCCGTCGGCGCAGCCATCGCCATGTCCGCGCAGGCGAGCGCATCGCCCTTGATCGGCCCGCGCAGATGCGGCCGGCCGTCCACCATCGCCACGTCCAGCCAGGCGCTCGCCTTGGCCACGCCACAGCCGGCCATCCGTGCCCTGGGCATGGCGGCGGCCAGCTTGCCGCGGAAACCCGATTTCAGATTGCCATTGCCATCGATCTGCAGGCCGACTGCCCCCGCGTCGGTATCCAGCCGCAACCGCGCGTCGCGCAGATGAAGCAGCAGGTCAGGCATGGCAAAGGGCGCAGTCGAATCGGGATCGCGAAACTTGTCCAGTTCGCCCAGCGTCAGCACGCCGTCGCGATAGGCGCCGCGCATCCGCACGCCACCGGCGCGAACCGCTGCCACCTGCGGCGTCACGCCGGAAAAGGCGATGTCGACCTCCACCCAACGAGCGGTCAGGTCCGGCCGCGCCGGATCGCCCAGCACGACATTCTCGATCCGCTGGGTGCGCAGGCCCACCTGCGTCAGGTCATAATTGGCCTGGACCCCGCGCCGGTTCAGTTCGCGGTTGACGAAATTCTCGGCGATCGGCGCGCGCTGCGTCCACAGCGCGACCAGCACCAGGCCGAGCGAACCCGTCCCGACACCCAGCCAGCGCAGCCAGCCCCGGCGAATTTCGGCTTCGCCGTTCTCGTCTTCCATCTGCCTGGCCAACCCCGACTTTCGCTCGCACTTCAGGTCCGTAACGCATCCATAACGTCCGACCCATTGGAAATATCCACCCCAGAAATAGCCTTGCCCACGAAATCCGCAAAGCCTAGCCTTCATTCGCCGGGGAATGGGGGATCGCCAGCATGACCGAAAAGGACGAACGCGCGAGCCAGGATGGTGCCGGTCATCGCGCCCGCCTGCGCCAGCGCCTGGCCGAAGGCGGCGACGGGCTGCTCGACCATGAACTGATCGAATATCTGCTCGCCCTTGCCATCCCCCGCCGCGACACCAAGCCGCTGGCTCGGCTGCTGCTGCGCGAATTTGGCGGGATCGGCGGATTGATGGCGGCCGACTGGCAGGCGATCGCACGGGTGCCCGGCATGGGCGATACCAGCGTCGCCGCGATCAAGATCGTCCAGGCCACCGCACTGCGAATGCTGCGCAACGATGTGGCGGAACGACCGGTGCTGGGCAGTTGGCAGGCACTGCTCGACTATCTGCGCGCGGACATGGCCTATCTCCATGTCGAACGCGTGCGGGTGCTGCATCTCAACAGATAAAAAAGTGTTGCGCGGATAAAGGACCGTTACTGCGTTTTCGCCGATTCGCGCCCAACGCCTTGATCCCGAACAACCCTTTCCACGCGACCGTTACGCCCATCGATGCTATCGTTCCGTCGTAAGGAGACCTCGGGTGGACGATCACCTCAAAGCAGCAGCGCAGGCGGCGGCGATGACGAATTCGCAACTGATCGCGGCGCGCAATCGGATTGTGGACATCGACAATCTGACCAGCCAGCAACAGGCGGTGATCGACGAGATCAAGCTCCGCGCAATCGACGAGATCAAGATCAAGCTCCGCGCAATCGACGAGATCAAGCTCCGCGCGATCGACGCCTGATGCGCAGCGGCCCCGACATTGCGCTGACCATCGAGGCGTTCGTCCTGGCCGTGATGACGTTTGTCGCCGCGATCAGCGGGATCGTCCGACTGATCGACTGACCGCGCAACCAATCGACGAGAACGGTCGTTTCATCCCGCCCCACCCAACCAGAGAGACAAGCATTGCGCCGCCCCGACACCGATCCAACGACCCGCACGACATCGTTTTTCGAAATCGACGGTGTGCTGGCGCTGGGCATCCTGTGCGGGGCGCTGTTCGCCGCCCTGGTGGGCTTGATGCGATAGGCGTGGAACCGATGCAGGGCAGCGACCGTTGGACGGTCTCCCCGATATTGCGAAACCACCCTACCCCGCCAGCTTCGGCGGGGTATTTTTTTGAGGGCGAACGTTTGAAACTCGACGACCACCAATACGACCGCGACCGATCGTCGTTGGTCCTCAAGGTCCAGGCGATCTTCCTGGCCGCCATTATGATCGGATCGTCGGCCGCCGGTCTTTACAGCCTGCTCTAAAAACCCGCGTCAGGCTGGCCCCTGGCGCCAAGCGATCCCATTGCGGTCGCACCAAGCTGCATATGTGGTCGAACTGCCAGGGCTGATCTTGAGCCGGGGGTTCTGGAACCACATCTCGATCGTCCAATCGGGATGCTGGTCGCGAACGGCGAGAACCTTCCTTCGGTCCTCTGCGAGAAAACGACCCTTCGCCTCGATTATCCGCTTTCCCGCAACATCGACGAAATCGGGCAAATAGGTGTGATGGATGACGTATGGCAGCTTGATCGCTTCGTGCGCGAATTCGGCCGGGACGAGCGCGGCGCAACGGGCTTCGAATTTCGACCGGTAGCGCGGGGCGTTAGGCTTCATTCGTCGAAACCTTGGCGCCCGCTGAATTCACCACCGGTGCCAGCGCAATCGCCTTTGGCGCCCCGGTCGGCCATCGCATCGAAACGCACCGGCCGCGTTCGATCCAGGTTTCCCTGACTGCGTTGCCCTGGTTTCCACCCAACACGCGGAACAGCCGACCGTCAGCGGAGACCCCGGTCAGAAACGCGACGTGACCGCCCCCAGGACGCTGGAACCGAACGATGGCGCCGAGATACGGTTTGCTGACCGCTTCGCCAAAAGCGTCCCACGACGATGCCCGGACGGCGATTTTCGGCGGCTTGAAACCAGCGTGGGAAACGACGTGCGCGGCAAAGGTGCCGCACCAGGCGGTTTCATCGTCGCGGACATCGATGCCGAGAATTTTGGGACCAAGCGCTTTGATCCACGACATGATCGTGGGCGAATGCTTGGGGCCGACGATTTCTCGGACACCTATCTGTGTGCGGGCATAGGTGAGCCAGGACGGCTCGAAAGGATCACATAACCCTTATTTATCGACCATTTTGATAGCGACCAGATGCGCACGCTTGGTCATCATGCTCGTGTTTATGCTGATTGACCCTACCGCTCAGCCCGCTAGGCTGCTGACGATCCCGGCCACAAACACCCCCTAATATTCCCCCCGAATATGGTGGGCCGGGATCAACCTACTTGGGGGCCAGATTCAGACGGTCTGTAAGCGACCAGAAATTGCCATTGACCGATCGCGACAGTTACATCGACATCCGGAATTCCCGATAGGTGCTCGTTAACATTCCTTCACTGGAGCGACGGCCATGAAGAGACTGAATGCGTTGGTTATTGTGACTATGCTGGCATCTTCCACAGTCGTTGTCGGCGGTGTGACGAATAAAGCTGTAACCAGTATTGTAGCCAGTCTGGACTTAACAAGTTTTCCAAATTCTACTGGGCCACAGCGCGCTTCAGGAAAGAAAACATTCTCGGACTACGGATTCAACGTAATCGAAAAGGATATGCGTAGTGCGCATCTGGAAAAGGGTTCGCACGAATGGGAAATGTCATTCGATGTGTTATCGAGAGCAGATCACCAAATGACAATTTGTTTCCGAGATCGCGCGAGAAACGGTGGAAGCTATAACACTGTGTCCGCTCTTTCATTGTCGAAATCATCCGAAGGGATGTGGATTGCAAGACAGTTGAAGGGAGGGGTGCCTGACTGCCGGAACGACCCCGAGGATTGAGAAGCACGGTGGCCTCGCTATTTTAGGCAGCCTTGCTTAGGATCGGAACGTGCGCTCTCCACCTTCTTGGACATCATCGTGATGCAGTCACGCGCATAGGCGAAAGCTGCGACGAAACCGGCGTCATCGCGATCTGAAAACCAAAATATCCAGCGATACCAATCGCGATGCCGACAGCGATTTTCATGAAGCTACCGGCTTCGATCCACCCCCGTGCCTTCCCTTCGATGGCGGTGCGCCACGTCTTGAGGTCGGCTAGATCAGCCTCGACGATGCGATAGCCGGGGATCATGGCGGCACGGTCGGCCTCGATCGTGCGAACAGCGCCCTCCACCGATGACAGCCGACTTTCGTGCGCGTCCTGGCGCTGGACGATGGCTGAAAGGGTCGCCTGGATGCTATCCACTTTCCCTTCCAGCCGCCCAAGGATCAGGCTGGTGTCATCCACCGTTTGCCAGGCCGTCCATAATCGCGACGATGATCGAACCAATCGCGCCACCGCCGACGACACGGATGATATTCGTTACGATCACGGATCGAATAGGCGGCAGGTGCCATAGCCAGATGGCCGCAGCGCCGATCTTCCCGCCCACGCTCTTCAGACGGTCGATCATGCGGGCGATACCGGGAGCGTCGGCGTGAAGGTGCCAGCCGCCGACAGCGGCTCTTCACCGTCCCAACCCCGGCGAACGTTTTCCAGGGCGACCCGGCGCGTCTCAAGCTGCATGCGAACGCCTGCGATGCTGGAAAGAGCCTGACCCATAACCTGGGCGGTCGGATAGTCCTGCTCCAACGTCGCGCCCCGGGCGCTGGCCCGGAGGGCGTCGATGTCGGCGATCAGCGCTTCAAGCGCCTGGATCGAATATGCGTTGACCTCGCGAAGGGTCGTCTCTGCTGTCATTGTAACCATGTGATATTTATCATTCGACGCAGACGACGCTGACCCGCTGGCTTGTGTTGTTGCCGGTAGACAGGTTTCGCACGATGTCGGCGCTGAACGTCCGGGCAGCGGTCGAGCGTTCGTCATCGACGTGGGTGAAACTGCTGCTGTGACTATAGGTCCAGGTGATCCGGCCACCACTATCGCCGATTGTGGGGCGCACACCGTCCAACGAGACGATCTTCGAACCGCCGCCCTGGCTGGCGACCAGGCCGCCATTCTTGCGAAGGTTCAGGACGATTTCGGCCGCCGACATGGTTTCCGTCTTCGATCCCTGATGGGTCAAACCACCGTCGCCCGACCCTGTCGAACCAAACGCCGCCAGCGCAGCGTCGTATTGCTGCCGCCCCTGCGTCGTGGCCGCGTAAGTCGAGGTCACATCATAGCTATAGACCCACGCGGTGTTGACGGTGACCTGGCCGCCATTGCTCCCGAACGCGCCGGTCGTCGTCGAAGCGTTGGCCGCCGTAGCGCTCGACGCGCCGCTGTTTCGAAGCGTGCCAGCCAACAAGGCGCCGCCGAAATACGCGGTGCCATCGACGCGCAAATATTCTTTCGCGTTGCCCTCGTTGCAATTGTTCAGGTCGGTGAAATATGGACCAGTCCAGCGCATGAAGCGGTTGCCGCTGCCAAACGCCCCGCCCCAAATGGACATCCAGGAAGACCCGTCGGTCACGATCCACAGACCGTTTCGATACTCGGTGCGCGGACCACCGCCCGGCCGGACGATCTGGAAACGATCGGCGTTGATCGTCATCGCCCCGGTCTGGCCATTGTTGGCCATTTCCCAACCGCTGACGTAACCGTTCACATCAAGCTGGACAGCGGCACGGGCCAGCGCCTGATTGGCTTTTCCATCGACGTTGGTGACGGTTTCGCTGATCGTCGTGACCGCCGCCTCGTTCGAGTAAGCGGTCATTTGACCGCCCTGTTCCAGCTTGATCTGACGCCAGCCCAGGATGTTCGCCGAGGAGCCGGGAGACTTATACGCAACGACCCGCGCGCGGACATATACCGCGCCACCGGGCGCAGCCGTAGTCAGTCGGTGGGCCAGTCGCCCCGCGCCGCTCGTGCTGTAGTCATGCCCGGCCTGATAAGCGGTGCCAGATGGGTTCGAAATGACATTCTGGCCAGCGTCGAGAAACACCATTTCCGTGTAACAGTGGCCGCTACCGCTATTCAGCAAATACAAGCTATCGGCGGACAGCGTGTAGAGTGATCCGGCGAAAATCGGGACGTTCTCGCTCTCAAAATAGCAATATTCACCCGACCAGTCGCCCGCACGATCCGTGATCTGACCCCACCCGCCAGATACGTGCGGATTCCAGCCACCATGGGTGGCCGACCAATAGTTCATCCCAAGCTGGAAACCGCCATTTCGGAGCAAGTTCGGGCTGCCGGACTGGACGACCGTGGTAAGGTTCGCGAGCGTGCTGTTGGTCGTCGCGATAGCGGTCGAATTCTGGGTGATGCTGGCTTGCTGCGCCGCCACGGTGGTCGAACCGTTCCCCGCCGCATATGGGCTGGGACCGGCCGCTTCAGCGTAGGTCTGACGAAGCATCGGGCGACACAACCAGCCCCAGCTATCGATGTAGCCAGCGCCTTGCTGTGTTCCATCTTTAACGAAAACGAGGTGTGCGCGCGCAGCATTGACTGGCGACTGGACCTTATTCCAGCAGCGCTTCCAGTTATTGATGTCGCGACCGCCCGAGAAGTCGGCGGTGTTGGTATTCAGATTGTAGTCCGACTTGATACCGTTGCCAGCGGCGTCTTTCCAATCGACGCGCACGTAGGCGTTGCACCGGTGGGCCGCGATATAGCCGCTAAATTCATACCAGGTGCTTGACGTGACCGAGATTTCATCGGTGTGCCACTGCGACCAGAGGTTAGGATCAGAGCCATTCTGATGAATTGCAATGGTATGCTCGTTGGTTGGACGCCAATCGTCACCACCGCCGTCACGCACCCATTCGAAAGACGCCCCACCGCTTGGCGCATATTGGTTCCACCCCGCCGTGCCAGCGGCAAATGACGTTTCCGGGATAAGGTTGCCGCCGCCCGTCGAGTAGGTCGCGACCAAGCTGACCGTATTGGCAACGGAAGCCGCGTCGCGATTTGCGTCTGCCGCCGATCCTTGAGCCGCTCGCGCCGCCGCCTGGCTGTCGCCATTCGCGGCTTCAGCGCGATCCGCCGAACCCGACGACGCATTAGCCGAATTCCCGCTTTTTCCTGCTTCGATCTGCGCGTTGCTATAGGCCGAGGAAGCCGCGTCCGCGCTATCCCTTGATGCCTTTTCCGACGTGATGTCTTCGATCGTCAGACCGGTCATGTGCCAAAGGCCGTTCGGTGCGGCGCCGGTCGTGACGAATTCGAAAATCGGTTTCCAGAACGGCCGCCAGGCGTCGGTGACCGTGAATTCGGCACCGAATTCGGTAAAGCCAGGCGAATTGATCGCGACGTTGTTGACGGTGCCAGCGGGCGCCGCTTCGCTGGAATATCCTACGGCAGACGCGTCCCAGTTATTGTTGTCGGTGCCGAGCGCCCAAAGGCCGACAATCTCACAATTCGTGGCATTGCTGTAAAACCAGCCACGCACGCGATATCGACGACCGACGCTTTTCGGGATCGACTCTTTGAAGGAAATTCGATTGTAGCGGCCGCCACGACCACCGGCCTGCGCGGTGATATAGGGCTGCGGCCAGCCCGAACCAGGCCCGTAATCGAACTGGAAACCTGTGCTGTCGTCACCAAGATAGACATAGGCCTTCTGACCAACTGGGCCGACATAGTTCGGGAAGCTGTTGGCGAAGACTTTATCGGCGCCCTCCGCAGCGGTGGTCGCGCGAACTTCACTGGACTGCGTTGTGCTGGCGTGCTGGCCAGCTTCGTCCGCCTTCGCCGTCGCTACTGCCGCGTTGTCGGCGGACGCCTGGGCGCTTTCCTTCGACGCATTTTCACTGGTAATGTCTTCGATGCGGATCGACCGCCAGTTGAGGCCATGGCCCGACGCACCCTGTGGGCCATCGCTGACCAACACCGCGCGCGCAGATTTGATGTTTGCGGGAAGAGCGAGTTCGAAGGCGAAAGGCGTATACCACAAGCCAGCATTCGCCACGCCCTGGATATACCACTCGTTGCCGCCAGCGTTGTTGACGCAGTGGATGCCGATTTGGGCCTGATAGCTGCCCCACGCCTGGACTTCGCCCGACACACGGAAGCGCCGGTTCGACCAGTTTCCGGCGATCGGTTCGCCATCGTAGCTATCCCGGTCGTTCTGGCTCAGGATATACTGACCGATGTCGTTGGCGTAATAGACGCCGGTCGCACCGGTCCAATCGCCCTTACCGGATGACGCGTCGAATTCACCACGGCTGACAATGTTGCCGGTGGCACGGTTCTGGGCCGTCTTCGCAGCAGAAGCAGAAATTCCGGCCTGCTGGGTGGCAGTGGACAGCGCTTGATTGACGTTGCTTTCGGACGTGGCGGTTTGGTTGCGGAAACCTTCGGCGTCAGCCCTGGCGGTTTCCGCCCGGACACGGTTCTGCTCGACCGCACCAGCTTTTTGCGAAACGTCAGTCTGGATCGCCGCGACTTCGCGTTCGCTTTCCGCCGCAGCGTCTGCGTGGCCTTTGGCGATGATTTCGCCAGTGACATCGCGCATTTCGAGCGATTTCAGGCGGAAGACACCTTGTCGATCGATACGGAAGAGCGGGCGGCCCCAGACGAAGCCAGCGTCGAGAAGCGCGTTCGCCGACAGGTCCATCGTATGGACGGCCCAGCCGCTACCCCAACCCGCCTGGTTCGGGGCGATTGTGCAATTATATCCGCCCATGCCGCTGGCGCTTTCGTCACCCTTCACCGCCGCCAAATAGAGCGCGCCGTTAACCGGTGTTTCGTCAGCCTGCTGACCGACCAGCTTCCAGGTGATCGTGACGCGATAGGTATGGTCGCGGATCAGGAGATCGCGTCCCTTGGAGGTAATGTGCGGCGAAAAATGCGGGTTGTTGGCGACCTGGAGGACGCGGCCAGTGCTGGCGTCACTGTAGGGCGTGAAGCGGCCATCGTCGGCGAGCGAACCACTGGCACCGACCCATTCGGCCGACCAATTCGTGATGTCGCCGAAATCGGCGGGCATCATCGACTGAACTGCCGTGCTGGCGCTCAAGCGCGCGTTTTCGGAAGTGACGGCGCTGCGTTGAGCGTCATTTGCGAAGGTGGCCGCGTTGGTTTCGTGCTGGCCTGCTGCGCTGGCCGACTGTCCCGACTGATAGCGGGAAATGGCCGCCAGACGATCGGATTCGGCCGCCCGCGCTGCTGCCCCTTCTGCCGTGTTCGCGGCTTCGCTGGTCTGGTCACGATAGCCCCGCGCCTGGCCATTTGCGGTCTGCGCGTCCGTGCGGGCGATAATGACTTCGTCGCGGATCGCACCGGTCTGGTTCAGGATGTTGGCGGCGTCGTCGCGGACCTTTTCGGTCAGGGCGAGCGTGGCCTGAGAATTCTGGTCCGCCGCCTGGGCGTTCGCTTCATGCTGGGCGGCCGCATCGGCGTTCGCCTTCGACGATACGGTGTTGCCATAAGTGGCCTGGAGGTCGGCCGCCGTTGACTTCGCCGTCGCGACATCCGCATCAAGCTGGGCAAGCTGCTGGGTCAGGACAGAAGTCTGGCTGACGGCCGAATTCGCGGTTTCCTGCGCCTGCTGCGCCTGGTCGATTGCGGTGGTGGCGTTTTCGCGCGCCTGGCCATCGACGATCTCGATCGCAGCCGATACGACATCAGCGCCGACCCATTCGCTGTAAACGCCGGTGTCCATACGATAGCGGGCACGCACGGCAAGATCGACGCCGCCGACATTCGACCCGAACCGGAAAACACCGGACACGGGATCGTGGATCGCGGCCTGTTCGGTCCAAGCGATGGCGCCGGTCGGTCGGCTCTCAATCTGGATGCCGACGATGCGCGCGGACGGTGCGGGAAGCCAAGTGACCTCGACTTCCGATACCTGCTGGCCGCCAGCCCCTTCGATGACCGAACTGCTAACCGTGAGATTTTCCGGCGCAATGGTGTCGCGCGGATTATAGCCGTCTGGACGGATCGTCGCGGGCAGCGCTTTCTCTTCGCGGTCCCAGGCATAGACTTCACTGGACTCTTCGCGGAGCGCCATGGTGAAGAGAAGATCGTGGGTCTCGACCTGCTCGATCACGCGGAACAGTTTCCGGTTCCAGCCACGCTCGGGTAGCGACATGGTGATCAGCGAACCGACCTGAACGCGGAACGCTTTCGGGCCAAAGGTCGCGCTGAAGACACCAGGCGTCTTGGCCTCGCGGAGCAGCCATTGCTTCGCGATACGCTGGCAAGTCTCTGCGCGGGTGACCAGACCAAGATCGAGGGACAGGGTGCGCGGGATCGCGTCGGGTAGCGGATCGGTTTCGACCACACCCCAATCGACCAACTGATAGAGCGAGGACGGATCGGCGAAGCGACCGCGCACGATGTTGTGCAATTCGCGGGTCGGCGGCGCCGGTTTCCACAGATACGGGGATGCCGATCCGGCTGCGGCGACCAGGTCGTTCGCGTCGAAATCGACCTTGGGGCCGAGCGTATCGTCGTAGCCGCCGACAAGCTGATAGACGCCGGACGTATCGACCAGCTTGCACGAACCCATGGCGGCCGACAGGCCATTGATGACGGTTTCGTGCGGGTCACCGGTCGAAAAGGTGCCATCGCTGGTGTAGCGCTGAACCGTGGCGCCAGACTGGGTCAGGACGCGCTCTTCGCAAAGGTTGGCGTAGGTTCGGAAATTGTCGAAGTCGATGCGATGGGCCGGGATGCCCATGCCCCACACCAGCTTGTTATTGATCCGGTAACCGAGCAGATAGGTCAGCAGCGCCAGCGCGGGATTGCGGCCGATTTCGACCGCGCCTTCCCGGAATGTCCAGGTCGCCTGGTCCGCGATGCGGTGGGAACCGCTGCCCCCATTCGTGCTGTCGCGGCGGGGATCGTAAAGCGGGCAACCCTCGACGATCGTGGTGTAACGAGATGGGATGCCGCTGGGCCAAACCTTCGAATCCAGCTTGTATCGGGTCGCGAGGTAGGCACAGCCGGTGAAGGTCGATTGCGGGGTCCAATATTTCCCCGATCCCCAGGAAAATCCGTTTCCGGGCTTGCCTTCGAGACAGGTCTGGACGGCCAGAATGCCACCATCGTGGGTATCAACGATCGACCCGTTCGCCCAAGTTCTGGTCTCTTCGAGATACCATTCTTTGACCGCATTGATCCGATGGCTGGCGAGCGCGATGATCTGCGCGTAACCGTCCTTTTTCGAACCGGCACGGTCGAACGTTTCTGCAAAGCGCACGTCCGAACCCGCCGCCGTGGTGCCAAAGACGATCTTTCGCGGGGCGGACGGGACGACGCTGGTGTGAAGACGATCGACCAGCGACTGCGACATTGAAGGCGCCTTGCGCAGCACCGACGCGGCCGCAGCCATGCCGAGGCTGACGCCAAGGCCGACCAGCGACGACGTGATGGTGGCGAGCGTGGCCGCCGTGACGGTCGCGCCGAAAATGCCCGATGCGCCGATGGCCGCAGCGATCTGCGGGGCAAAGACGACGATCGCCACCGCAACGGCGACGACCAGGACGGTCGTTACTACTTTGCCCAAGTTTCGCCCTCCGACGCTTCGAAGGGCACGCTGAAGGCGTATTTCAGACTAGCGGTCGGGACCGGGATCAGCCCGACCTGGCCAGGGCCTTCCCCGACAAAATAGCTGTAGGGGCCGACGCAGACTCCACAGGACAGGTCCGCGTTCATGACGATGTCGCCACGCTGCGCGAGATGGATCGACTTGGATTTTCCAAGCCAGGAGGTGACCGTCCGAAGGAGCGTCCCAGCGCCGAATTCGCGCAGCGCTTCGGCCGCGCCGGTCTTGGTGTCGTATCGTCCGCGAAAGGCTTCGCCGGGATCGAACCCGGTCATCGCCCGGATACAATCGGCGGCAAACAGGGCGCAGTCGTGACGACCCCATCGAAAGGGTTCGTCGTTTACGCGGTCGAGGTAGGTGCGGAGGCGATCTTCCCAATCGCCATATCTGTGGGACGCAAGCTGCATCCCATATTTAGCTTAACCGCGTGCCGCCTTAACGCTGCTGCCAATTGTTGATCGTTGACTGGACCGCCGCCCAGCCCGTCGGGGCCAATTTCATCAGATCGTCGCCGTTCGCGATTGCCGCCACATAGTCCTGCGAGCGATCGTTCGGGTCGAATTTTGGCTGGTCGAGATAGGTGCCCTGGGTGGCGTTGCTGATCATGCCAGCGTGCCCCTCGATCGACAGTTTGAACGTCCGCGACAGTCCGTCACCGCTGACTTCGACCGTGTCCATCGTGCCCGATCGAATTCGACGAAAGACCCAATGCGGTTCGGCGATCAGGCCAGGCTGGATCAAAAGCGCGCGCCAAATCGTGGCCGTTCGCCCCTGATATTCGGTCGGCTCGACCGCCGCCGCTTCAAGCGCGAGGGGCACCGAAGACGGCAGGCCCAGCGCGATTTCAAGCGCTTCGGAGCCGCTATACGAAAAGCTGTTGTCACCAATATCGACGATCACGCCGTTTTCGAGCGGGTGAAAGGTCTGATCGTTCAAGAGGCTGTCAGCCCAACCGGTCACCTTGATCGAATGGCCGCCAGTCCAGGCGCAAACCGTGCCGCTTTTGAAATCCAGGCGTGCCAACAGAGCCGTCGTAATGCCTGCTTCCGCAAGGGCAGCAGTGATTTCGGGCGTGGTGCCGGGTCTCATGCGCCCACCGCCTCCACAGCGGTCAGTGTGCCGAATTCGGCCAAGTTTCCGCGCTGCCCGCCAGGCGTCAGCGTATAGGTCTGGCCTTCGCTCGAATTCAGCCGAAACAGACCGCTGGGCCGGAAAAATTCGACATCGGTATCGACCGCAAAGGTCTGGCGAAGGGCGGGTTCGAACTGAACCAGGCACCGGCCATTGGCATCGGCGTTTGATGGCGCGTCGGTGATTTCAAACAGTTGCGACCCGATGCTGAAAAGCTGGCCGATCCGAAGCTGGCTGGCCTGTCCCGCCACCCATCCGCCCATCACGACGGCGGACAGATAGGCGTAGGCGGTTTCGGCGACCTTCCGGCCCGTCAGCGTCGAAGTGACGGTTTGGCGAGGGAAATAACGAAAATGACCGACCTGACCGCGCAGGCTATTGAGCCAGGCGCGCAGGCGTTCGGCCACAGCCTGGCGCATCGGCGACCAGGTCCAGGTCAGCGTCCACTGGCTGGCGGTGTTGATCGTCTGCTGGATCAGCGTGAAATTCGACGCGATAGCGGACTGGCGACGATTGACCGCCAGGCGCTCTGAATTCGGGGTGACGGCGGGAAAGGACAACGGATAGGTCGGCATCCATTATTTAGGCGGATGCCGTTCGTCACATCGTCGGCCGCTGGAACCGGCCCAGCGTTCGATCACTCGCCTGTTTCGACAAGAGCGGCGCCGCCTGGGCGATCCCTTCGTAGACCATGGCGCGCACCATCGCGGGGTCGTTGCTGGTGATGTTGCCAATCGTGACGGCGGGACCGGCCTGGCCCGCGCCGCGTATGCTTCGGAGAGCGTGATTCGGGACCGTGTTGGCTGTATTCCCAACATTGACAATTTCCGGGCCGCGTTCGCCGACCACATAGGTGCCAGCGCGGGTCAGGCCACCATTGGCGCGCGCGCCGATTTTGAGAGCCGCGCCGCCCAGCACGATATCGCTGCCACCGCCACCCGCGAGGCTGGTGCCAATCGACCCTAGCACTGATCCAAACAGCGATCCCAGCGGCTTCAAAATCGCTTGCTGGAGGGCGATGTCGATCAGTTTGTCGATGATCCGGTCACCGACCGCTTCGAACGCATCGCCCAGATTTCCGGCACCCCGGATCGCTTCGCGCAGACCGTCGTTGAAGCTACCAAGACCTTCCGCCGCCGCGCTGCCGAGCGCATCCTGGATTTCCCCGACAGTGCGGGGGATGCCGTCGAGATACTGACCCAGTGGCCCCATTGTATCGCGGTTGACCGCTGCCGTGTCGTTGGCCTGGAGACGATCCAGCACGCCAAGGCGAGCCTCTGCGATGGCCCGTTCGGCGGCGGTGGACTGTTTCGACGCAAGGATCGCGTCGATCGAAAGCCGCTCTTGCTGATACTGGAGATCGACCAGACGCAGACTGATGGCGCGACGGTCAGCGGACGATCGCGCGAGTGCCATTTCCGACCCCAAAATGTCGCGGCTATTATCGAGATAAGAGTGCTGAACATCGAGTGCCTGGCGCGCAAGTTCTTCGTTTTCGCGCAGGTTGATCTCGTCGGCCCGCGTGTATTCGATCCGGTCTTCGAGTGCTTTGAGCGCATCGCCCTGCGCGGCGGTATATTTGCCGTCAGCCACATCCTGGTCGATCGCTGCCTTTCGGCGATCTGTCTCGATCGCCAGGATTTCACGCTGGGTCGCCGACTGTTCGACGATATCGGACAGCAGCGCCTGTTTCGCCGACAGCAGTTCCATATCGCCGGAAGCTATGTCAGCGGTGAAGCGGGCAGACTGTTCGGCTGCGATTTCAGCGGCGGTCTTGCCGGTCGATTTCTTCCCGCCGCCAGCAATGGGTGGGAGTGTGCCACCACCGCCCCCGCCGTTCCCACCGGCGAGCAGTTTGGCCGCAGCCTCTTCCTCTGCCGTCATTCGCGCCAGGCGGGCGTCGATGGCTTTGATCCGGGCTTCGTTCTTCTTCCATTGTGGCGATCCCTTGCCGATCGCGTCGGCGTCGATGCCGACCGCAGCAAGGAGCGGATTCTTTCCGGTGTTTTGGGCGACTAGCGACGCGCGTTCGTCGGTCAACGTTTTGCGTTCGCCGCGACTATTGTATCCCAGCACGGCGCCACCGATGCCGCCCGCGACTGCGCCGCCGACCATTCCGGGCAAGCCGCCCACAAGCCCGCCACCAATGCCACCAGCCAGCGCGCCCATAATCGCCATGGCCGCTGTCGGATTTTGGCTCCAGAACTGCGCCATGGCGGTCGCGATCTTGACCACCTGGTCGGCGAGGTTTCCGATGGCGTCGGCGTTCTGGACGATCGCGGATGCGAACCGTGCGTCGAGGGTCATCTTCAAGGTATCCAAGCGATCGTTGATCTGACCAGCGTTGCGCAACAGGTCATCACCCAGCACGATGCCAAGATCGGCCGCCTTGTCGGCGAATTCGTCGAAGCCCTTCGCCCCTTCACCCATCAGCGCGGTCAGCGTTCCGGCGCTTTTGCCAAAAACCTGCAACGCCGCCGCATTCCGCTGCGAAACGGTCGGCAGCTTGCTGATACCTTCGATGGTTTCGCGCAGCGCGGTGTCGAAATCGCTAGACGTGACGCCAAGGCCTTTGAAGACTTCGCCCATCGCCTTGCCGCCAGATTGTGCGGTGCCAAGATTTTTCGCGAATTTCTCCAGCGCACCGTCGGCGGAAGCGAAGTCGGAGCCGGTCATTTGGGCCGCGTAGCGTAATTCCTGGATTGATTTGGTGGTCGCGCCGGTTCGATCCGCGAGGTCAACGATCGAATCGGCGTAGTCAAAAGCGGCTTGCGCGGCGGCCATAAAAGCATCGACCGACATCACTGCCAGAAGGCCGCCGACCGCTTTCTTCGCGCCATCCATGGCCGCAGATATTGCTTTGTTGGTGGCGGCCGATTGTTCAGCCGCCTTCTTCATACCACTGATGAACTGGGCGCTCTCCAGCGCCATTTTTACGTAAAGTGAGCCGATGTCTGCCATCGATTATTTAGGTCGATGGCGCCTTCTGAGCGGCGATCCGGGCTTCGAAATAGGCTTCGATCGCGTCGTCGAGCGGCGGCCGTGCCAAGTCGCGCAGGTGCGCGGACCATTGGGGATCACGGTCCAGCCAGTGAATTTCGGCTGTGCCGTTCAGCGCCTTATATTGCAGGGCGAGCACATTGCGGAAGCGGTCGTCTTCGACCGGCGTGCCAAATGGTTCGACATCGTGGAACGCGGCCCATTCGTGGAATTCGTCCATCGACATGGTCGCTGACAGTTCCTCGACCGTCCGGCCCATTTGAAGAGCCAGGCGGAAGAGAAACCGCCGATTAGGGTTCAGTCTGAACTTTTTTTTAGCGCAGCCTGGTCCGGCACCGTGTTGATCTGCCGGATCGCGATCAGGATCGATTGCAGCGATGTATAGGACAGCGCGCGAATGCGGTCATGATCGGCCAGGTCGAACAGGCGAGCGCCGGTGTCATCGACGCAGCTATGGATGATCTCCAGGACAGCGGCGTCGAACCGCTTCACCTCGACAAGGCCTTCCCGGTCTTCTTCGTCGAGTGCCTGGTCACGCTGGTAAAGTTCGACCGCATGGTCGTTTTCAGTCGCGGCATCCATCAGTTCGACACGGTCGATCAGGCTGTAGGCGCGGACCATGACCGAGCCGCCCCACTCTGGAATCTCGACCTCAATGGTGGCGGGGGCGGCCGCAAAGATCGCCCCCTTGGAAAGGATCGCCATGTTAGGCGGCGGTGCCCTTCACGACCAGGCCGCTGATCTCCAGCGTGACCGTGCCAGTGATCACCGCGTCCACGCCACCGCTCTTTTCGAACGACAGCACAGCGGCGGAAAAGGCGAAGACCGTTCCCGACCGGAGCGTGATGACGAATTCGGAAAGTTCGCCCGACAGACGCGCTTCTTCGAGCGCGATCTGGCCAGGGTCGCTCGGCATATAATTAAGCGAAAGGCTGACCTGACCTTCGTCGGCCAGACCGATCATCTTTTCTTTCGCGTCACTGTCGAGATCGGTCACGTCGATGACGGAAGCGGACCCACCGCCCAGACCGGAAAATTGGGTCAGACCCTTGATCTGGACCTTGGTCGAACCGTCGGTGATTTCAATTTTCGTTTTGCGGCTATGAACTGCGCCAGATGCCATTTTGTATTTGCGTCTCCGTATGATTTTCGACGCAAAGGCGCGCCGGACGCAATTATTTAGCCAACGGCGCGCATTGACCTGTCGATCAGAGGTTCGCGTGAAGACGGAACGTCAGCATCGTGCGAAACAGGCTGGTATCGGTGGTCTCGTCGATCATGTCGGTCTCGCCGATCCAGGTCACCGATTGGACCGTGTCGTCGTCCCATTCGATCATGCGGTCGCGGATGTCGGCGGCCAGTTCCTTCGCGACCAGGTAGGCGGGATCGTAAACGTCGATCTGGAACGTCAGCCAGCCTTCGCCGGTCCAACCGGACAGGTCATCGCTAGGGTCGGTCCCAATCCGATTGTAGACGACACACGGGGTCGAATAGTCGAGCGGAGCGGCGCCGGGATACATATGCGGAGCAACGTCCGCGAGATGGGCGACAAGCTGGGCCTCGATCATACGCCCGCCTTGTCCAGCCGACGGGCCAGGACGGTTTTGATACGATCGACGGCATCTTCGCTCGCGAGCGCAAAGCCAGTGCGGAAAAACGGGTTCGGGGCATTATGGATGCTGCCAAATTCAACAAACGAAGCGTGATACGCGTCCTTTCCGATCACGATCGCGTTGATGACCCGACCAGCTTCCGCCCTGACTTTCCGCACCTTGACGTTGTTGATGATCTTGCTGTGCTTTTCTTGGACGACCTTGCCACTTTTTCGAGTGCGGTTGCGGATCGACCCTTCCGCGTGCGGGCCGATCGGAACGCCATCCTTGATCTTTTTCTGGATAACGACCGCACCGGCACGGTTGGCCGATTGGCCGACCTTGGTCGCGATGTCGTTCGACAGCGATTTCATGCGGGTATCGAGCGCGGCGAACCCGGTCGTGGTCACGGTGACGGTCATTGCGCCACCCCCTCGACCGTGACGACCAGCGTGGTGCGACGATCCGGTTCGTCGATTGCGGTGATGGCGTAGGTTTGGCCGTCCACTCGAATTCTGTGCGCGACCGTCAGGCCGGGCCTGTAACGGATCAGATAGCGGCCCGCTGGAACGGCCTGGCGACCGGCACCGCGCGCGATGTCCGACGTGCGCAGTTCCAGACGCTGGCCGTAGACGGTCGCGGCAACGGTCCAGGTTGATCGTTCCTGGCCGACCGCGTCGCGAACCTTCGTTTGAACCATGATTTCGATGCGGCGATCCAGCGCCCCGGCGTCGATCCGCATGGTCAGATGACGATCCGGCGAAAGGGCTGGCAAAGCGCGGCGACCGTGCGAAGCGTGGCGTCGTCGATAGCGTGGCGGCTATCGTAGGCCGCACCAACGTAAACGGCGATGGCGTGACGAAGGCTTGCGGGGACCATCTCTTCGGTCGTCCAACCAGCCGTCACCCGGACGGTTACCGGACCACGGTCAGCCGGAAGCACTTCGACGAAGACCAGATCGCCGTGGACGCTGGCTTCGACGATGTCGATGTCGGTGATCGGGTCACCGGCCTGGTCAAAAAGGGCGACCGCTGTGGAATTGCTGATGGTGATGACGTGGCAACCAGGCCCGTGAAGGACCGTCTCGTAATCGGCGGACACGACGATCTGGCCGGTCAGGGCCTGGACGTGGTCCACGGCAGAACCGAGCAGTAGATCAAGGGTGGCCTGATCGACATCGGGATCGAGGCGTAGCCATTCGCGTAACTGGTCGGCGGAAACGGCAGGGAATGCGGGGGCGGAAATTCTCTTCACGCCAGTATTTATCTTGGCACGAAAAAGGGCCGGGTTTCCCCGGCCCCTCTGTTGGGTCCGATCGTCGAAGCCGATTAGGCCGCGATCTTCAGAATCTTGACCGCGTCGGTGTCGGTCGGCGTGCCGCCCACGCGGGCGCGGGTCTGATAGGCCACATACGGTGCAAAGGCGTAGGGGTTATACTGCATCGAAATGCCGACCCGATCCGCGATGGTATAGCCGCGACGGAAGTCGCCGAACATGATCGGGGTAGCGCCCGCCGCGATGTTGGGCATGTCCTCCATTTCGACGACTTCATAGCCCATGAAACGACCCGGCTGACCAGCTTCGAGGCCGTCCTGCCACAGATAGCGGCCGGTCGAATCCTTGAACGACATCAGGGTGCCGATGGTGTCGCGGTTGGCGATCCACTTGGCGTTTGCGCGGAATTCGGCCTTGAGGCTGTAAACCAGCTTACGCAGCGGATCGACGCTCGTCAGGTTCGACGCTGCGCCGCTGGTGACGTGCTGAAGCGTGCCGAATGCGCGGGTGTTGTCGGCGGTCGCAGCGGTGGCAACGGTCAGGATGCCCTTGGGCTGGTTGATGCCGGTGCCGTTGAGGAACGCGGCGCCCTCCATCTGGGCGAACTTGATCGCGACCTGGTTCACCAGGAAACCTTCGATATCGTAGGCCGAATCCTCCAGGAGGGTCGGCGTGACGAACGGCGAAGCATACTGTTCGCCAAACGACGGTGTCAGTTCGATGATCTTGGGGGCGGAAGTTTCGGGACGTGCGTCCTTTTCGCCAACCCAGACAGCATCGGCGCCAGTGGTGGCGAACGGAATGCGGTAGTCAGGGGTGGAAACGGTGACGACTTCGGCAACGCTGCGGAATGGCGAGATTTCCTGCACGCGGGCGCGGATGCTTGCGGCCATCTGCTTGGGGATGGTCACGCCGCCTTCGTCGGTGCCAGTCGCGGACATGGCCTTGAATTCGGCCTGGTTGCCACGCAGGAAGGCGTTAAACGCCGACTTGAGTTCGGGATTTTCTGCGCCGTCGATGGTCGGTCGGTTGCCCGCCTTTTCGAGAGCCTTCATTTTGCCTTCGATGTCGTCGAAGCGCGAGGTAACAGCAGTAGCGAGAGTGTTGATCTCGTCGAGGATTTTATCGGCCATGGTTCTCCAGGTTTTTCACAGCAAGGGTTAGGTTACGCACGGCCTCAATTCGTGCCGTCAAATTATATTTAGCTTCGCCTTCGATCTCTTCGTCGGACAGTGCATCGGCTTCATCTTCCGACACTGCGTCGTCCGATGACTTATCATCGCCTTCGACACTTTCTTCGTCATCGGTCTGATCATCGACCTCGGACTTTTCTTCGTCGGCTTCAGTTACGATATCGTCGATTAGGTCTTTCGCTTCGCCGAACAGTTCGGCCAGGCGTTCGAGCGACTTGCGCTGCAATTTCATGTTTTCTTCATTCTCCAGGTTTTGGGATTTCACATCATCGACGCGGGCAAGATCATTGGCCGGAAAGGTTACCAGGCTGACTTCGATCAGCTTGACGGCGGTGATGACGCGGACAGTCTTGCCCTCGCGCTTTTCGATCTCGGACGCGGTGACGAAGTAACCGATCGAAAGGCCGGTAACGGCGCCCGCCTTGGCGATCGTGTAGGCATCGCGACCGGCGACGGTGTCGAGGAACCGGCCCGCCATTTTCAGGCCATGTTCGTCTTCAAAAAGGTCGGTCCACACGCCGATCGGCATCGCCATCGCGTCGTGATTCCACAGCATCACCGGCATGGTGCCAGCGGCTTTGTGCTCGGCGATCGACGCCGCAAAAGCGCCGGGGGCGATGATATCGTCGTAGGAATCGACGTTGCCGAAAACCGCGCCGTATCCGCTGAATTCGCGGACAGACGTGTCATCGGTCGGTGGCGCGAACTTTACTTCGCGCAGTGCCAGGGCCTTTCTCTGCATACTAATATTTATGCTGCGGCGGCTTGGGCGTGATCGGGGCCGAACAGGTTCGCGGCGGGTGTCAGCTTGTCGGCCGACGGATCGTCCGAACGGTCGAACCCTTCCATTTCGCGGGCTTCGTTGCGGGTGATGATCCCGGCCGCGATGCCAGCGTTATAATAGGTCATCCGCTCGACGGCGGTTCCGCGCAAAAAGTCACGGTTGTCGAGCGAGATTGTGTAACCGGCACCGCGCTCTGCCGCCGTCAGCAGGTGGACGGACGCAGACTGAACAAATCGGGTGTGCCAATGGGCGTCGGTGTCCTGATCATGCGCGATATGCGCCTGCTCGACGCTGGCATAGGACTGTGATCCGCCGCTCTGGAACACTTTAGTGGGCGACACGCGGAAGAACCGGCAAATCTCTTCGATCTGGTAACGCCGCGCCTCGATCATCTGGGCATCGGTCGCGGTGGCCGACATCGGCGTATAAGCGAGGTCGGCGGGAAGAAAGGCGGTCTTGTGCTGCTTTCCTGGGCCGGAATAGGCGCGCGACCATGCCTCGCGAAGCTGTCGGACCTGGTCGTCGGTCATCGGCGTCTTGGCGCTGATCAGACCGGACAATTTGCCGCCGTTGATGAATAGATCGCTGGCGAATTTCTCGGCGTGACGCGCGAGGCCGATAGCCTGACGCGCAGTGTTGACCGCCGACATGCCTTCGTATGATCGCCAGGCCGGACCCTTCAAATGCCAGATTTGGTCGGCGGGGACTTCCCGTCCATACAAGAAATAGCGGACAGGCGCGCCGATCACCGACGGATCGACCAGCACGGTCACCGAACCGGGGTCCATCGGCAGCAATTCGAGAATTTCATTTGTCGCACGGCTGCGGTTGACCCATACGAAGGCATTGCCATTTAGGGCCAGGTGGAGGCCGATCTGCTCGCGAAATTCGTATGAAGTCTGCCGGTCGTTCGGCGCCAAGTGAAGCAACCGATACAGCGGATGGCGGGTCGCCAGCTTCTTGCCGCGAACGTCCATCTGATGAAGATAGCAAGGCGGTAATGCGAGGCCCTCCGCAATGACGCGCGCGCAGGCAAAGACGGCCGAAATCGCAATCGCGGACGTGCCGAATTCCTGCTCGTCGCGTAGTTGTCGCTCGATTGTTTCGGGCGAATGAACCGGGACGGTGGTCGTGGTGGCGGACTTGGTAGCGAACGACTGCTCGACCGGCATCGTCCGAAAAATGTCGAGGAAACCCATCGACTATTTAGTCAGTCCCAGAATTCCAAGGCGATGTCGGCGCGTGCCGGTGGCGGTTCGACGGACGCGGCTGCGTAAGCCATGATGGTCGCCACCATGGCGTCGATCTTGAGGTGATCCTGGCCGCTGGGTTTGACCGGAATACGGGTCACGCCCCTGGTCGAGGCGCAGATATTGGCGGCGCACCAATCCAGCACCGCATTTCCGGGATGGACCACCAGGCCGTTTTTCAGGTCCGCCTCGAAATCGTCCATCGCCATCGTCCAGGCGCCTCTGTTGTTCGCCTGCCAAATCATCGTTGGCACACCGGCCGCCTCGTAACGCTGGCGCACCGCCTCCCCCTGCCACTGATCGAAGACAGCCACGCGCACGTCGAAATGCTGACGCAGCCATTCCAGGCGCTCTTCAGCTTCGGCGAACGATGACGCACTACCAGGCGTTTGGATAAGATCGCCGCGCTCGACCCATTCCGCATAGGCCGATGAATTGGGGCTATTGGCGACCGCGCCTTCGGGGGCCATACACCAAGGGAAGATCGCAAGGCGCCCATCGTCGAGCGGGACGGCCGCGTTGATGCTGGTCAAATCCTGCTTCGTCGAAAGGTCGGCCGCGAGGAACGCGGGACGCCCCGCAAGCGCCATGATGTCGAGCGTCGGGTCGGCTGCGTTCGCCCAATCGTTTTGATTTAACCATCCGGCCGCCGATGCCACCCATTCGTTCAGGTGTTTGGTGCGTGCCGCCGCTGCCTTTGCCGGGGACTGAAGCGCCTCGTTCAGCTTGTCGCGCAGGAATTCCTCCGACAGCGACGCCCCGATCGCGGGGTTCGCCTTGATCCAGCTACCGAAATCTCGCCAGTCGTCGTCGGCGTCGATCGTCCAGATGGCTGCGAACAGCTTGTCATCGATCGAACCGCCGCGCAGCACAGCCTCGGCGGCAAGCTGTTCAGTGCGACACACGCCCGCCAGATTGGTGCCAGCGGTCGAAATGACGAGAAGTAGGGGCTGACGACGCGCGCCCATGCCGGTTCGGAACGCCTGAATTTGCGTGTCGTCGATAGCCTGGTGAAGTTCATCACAAATGGCGAGATGCGGTGACGATCCGTCCTTCGTGCGGGCAATGACGGGGACGAACGATTGGCCGGTCGTTTCACAAAAGACCGATTTCGCCATGACTTCGACACCGAACGTATCGAGGAAATGGGGTGACAATTCGGCCATGCGCTTAGCGGGGGTGAAGACCTCGTTCGCCTGGGCAAGATTGCTCGCACCACAATAGCCTTCGGCGCCCGGCTCGCCATCGGCAAATGTCATGTAAAGCGCGATAGCGGCGGCGATTAGCGACTTTCCGCTTTTGCGGGGTAGCAGGATGAACGCGGATCGGAACCGGCGAAGGCCGTCCGCCTTGCGGACCCAGCCGAAAATATTGGCGATGATCCAGACCTGGAACGGCTCCAACCGGATCGGCTGACCGGCCCATTGCCCCTTGATATGGACCAGCGCTTCAACGAACGCACAGGCGTGGTTGATATATTTGGCCGAGAACGTGATGTCGGTGCGGTTGAAGTCATCGAGCATCCGCTGGCACGCGGCGCGGATTTGCCAACAGGCAGGCACCTTGCCAGCGACGACGCGCTTGGCGTAATCGACTGCGGTCCAAGCGTAAGAATTTCGGGGATATCGCACCCGATATTTATGAAAGTCCGCCGCATGCCAAATGCAGATGCCACTAAATCAGAAGCCCAATCCGACCCGACCGCTCCAGAGGACACTTTTTCGATCGATAGATACAACCTGCCAAAAGACTTTCCGACGCATCGACATGACGCAATCTTTTGGGAAGAGCTTGGTCGCGTAGTGGGAACTTTCGGGTTCCTGGAAGAAACATTGACGCGGGCGATATTCGCCCTGACCGCAACCCGAGAATACGACGACACCGAAATCGAGGCTGCGTTGGAAAAATGGCCTGGCGTGCTGGAAAAGGCCGTCACCGATGCCTTGGGTGCGCAGATCGCAACCTTTGATCGAGCCGTTCGGGATCACACGTCCACAGCTTCTGAAACACACGAGGAACTTGTGGGCAAACTCCGTGACGCTGCTGAACTTCGGAACGCCGTATGCCATGGTTCCTGGCGACTACCGGACGATGAAGGGCGCTCTATCCCGTTCTACATCGACCGCAAAAGGCGCCGCTTTGACACTCCAGTTGACGTGGATTTCCTTCGACAAACTCGGCAGGAAATTATTCATCTCGTTGCCGACGTGATCGATACGGTAACGCGTCTTGGATGGCAGTTCCCTGGATCAGCCGGACCAGGGAAGGTGGTCTGGGAAAAGTCTAACGCGCGCGAACGCTAAACGGACTCGTCTTCGCGGGTTCCCGTGCCGCGATCCTGGCGAGGCGCGACTTGGCACCAGCTATCCCCA
Source organism: Sphingobium sp. MP9-4 (assembly GCF_005281675.1). Taxonomy (NCBI): domain Bacteria; kingdom Pseudomonadati; phylum Pseudomonadota; class Alphaproteobacteria; order Sphingomonadales; family Sphingobiaceae; genus Sphingobium; species Sphingobium sp. MP9-4. The sequence goes on from NZ_LUFI01000030.1 coordinate 52,459, forward strand.
AGAGTTCTGCCTGCTTCCGAAGCTCCGACCGAAAGGCGGCGTTGACCGGCTCTTGCGCGCGGACAGAAGCGACGAAGACCGCCATGGTCTCGCAATAGAGGGCGACGGCGCTGCTATCGACGGCGGTCGCACCCGTCGCGGCAATACGCTCGATGTCGGCCGCCCACACTTCACGAGCGCCAGGCGAGAGCCATTCCGGCATGACCGGCACGTCGCGAACTAGGTCGGGCGTGATGCTGACGACGTTGTTATCGACGCTTTTCTTGCGGGTGCCAGCTAGCTTTTTGCGGGCTGGATCGGAGAGTTTCTTGCCGGGAGCCATATGCGGATATTTATCCTGTTGACGCGCGCTCCGTTTAAGCTATTTCTGCCGTATCGTTTTCGTTATCATACGGAGTCGTTGTGAAACAGTTCAAGACAATGGAATCATATCTGAATGCGTTGGCGCTCAACCCGTCGCTGGCCATCCTGACATATCAGATGGTGGCGGACGGCGTCGGCCTGACACGGGCTGCTATCGCGCGACAAGTCAAGAATGGCGCCTTGGAGGGCGTGTCGATCGACGGTTCAAACTACGTCCTGGCGGAATCCGTAATCCGCAAAAATAAGGAACATGCGAACGAAGTCGCAATCATTAAGGCTGCGTTGGAAGATTTCGCGAGGCGCGGCGAGACCACTACCTACGAACCGGTGATGGCGTTGACAGGTCGAACGCACACGAACCCGAACGATCGCGGAATGATCGGCAAAATTCTAGGCGCAATTTCGCGTGATACTATGGATAAGCACGGCTTCTTGCTGTCGGCCTTGGTGTTTAATAAAACCCAGAAAGCTCCGACTGGATCGTTCTTCGGCCTTGCGGAAGAAATCGATGAAGAGAATTATCAAGAGTGGGATTCAGCGGAGGAATATCTCCACGATCAGCTTCGGAAAATCTTCGATCACTATCGCCGACCCTAAATTTTAATTCGGACGCGTGAAAAAAAGCCTGGGCTGCGGTAGTCCCAATATATGGTATATTATGATTTTACCCGCCCACTATATGGGGCGATTGTGCTGCCGGATCGTTGGTCGTCACCGCGATCCGACAGCACGGGAGCAACGCCTCTATTTATCGTTCGAGCCTCGACAGCCCGCTAAATATCTGCCTCCTCGACCGGTTTCACACGCAGGCAAACCATTATGCGCATACCATTTTCAGCGGCATTCGGCGCCGCGACGCTGATCGGCACCATCGGCTATACGATCGCCGACAACGTCATCAACGTCGGCCCGGTCCAGGCTGCTTTCGGCGACCTGGCCGGACCCTTCATCATCGTGCTGGTCGCGTTCTTCCTCGTTCCGTCGTTGGCGTTGCTGGGACGGTCACGGATCGCGCGGGGATGGCTGTCGCTGGCGGTCCTGGCCGGGGCTGCTTTTCTTGTTTGGGCGGCGCAGTTCTTTTACGCCGACGACGTGATCCGCGAATTTCCGATCGCCATGATGATCACGCAAATCGCTGGCGTCATCGCGCTGTGGTTTCCGGGGGCCGACGACTGGTTCAACCGTCGGGACGAAGCCTGCCGCGCTTGATCCAGTCCGCCAGTTCGAGGTCAGCCATGATATCGCGGATATCAAAGCCACGGCGCAGGAACCGCGCCTCGACCTTCCCCTTGCTGTCGTTGCAAGGCGCACACGCTGGGGCCAGGTTCCCCGCGTCATTGCCACCACCAAGGGCCAGCGCCACGACGTGATCGACCACCCGCGCAGGCGTGATGCGACCGTCGTGTCGGCAGTATCGGCACAGCGGCTCCTGGGCCAATATGCGGGCACACAGGCGCCGATACGCGCTCGAATGATCACGCAGATGGGGCGATCCACCGAAGCGCTGGGCGGGCTTCTTTCGGCCAAATATCGCGGGTATTTCGGGCATCACGTATTTAACGCAATGCGGTTGGACGGCCCCAACCGCTGAACGACGCGACCGGGGTAACGATCGCGCCTGCGGGACCGCCCGACTTCCTACTATGCCTCGGACATCTTCGAGTCAAAAAATTGGCCCGACCAGGGAGACGATCGGGCCACTATTATTTGCCGCTGCTGAATTCGGAACGCCGGGAAAATGGCGATCTCTTGTTCGACATGAATTACGCCACAAATGCGAAGATAGCGTTAACCGTCGCGGAAAAAGAAACGGCCCACCCGACAGTTCGGATGGGCCGAGTTTATTTGAAGACTTGTTACAGCCTTCGGGTCGCGATCGAAACATGCGCCGTTCCGGGATAGTTGGCAAGCGCATTAATCTAACGTTCATTTTCTGAACGTCCCAATTTAGGCCGGTTGCGCGATCCGCTCGATCATCTTCGCGACGCCGGTCGGGTCGGCAGCGATCATCTGCAACAGGACGCGGGCAGGCTGATCCGGGGCACGGCGGTTCTGCTCCCACCCCTTCACCGTCGGCAGCGGAAGATGATAGACCTCTGCAAACCTGGCCTGGGACAGCTTCGTCACCGCACGGACGGCCTTCACGTCAACCGGTTCGTGGACCACGTATCCTTCGCGCTTGCCCGCGTAATAATCCTTCACATCGTTCAGGCCGGACATGATCCCGGCGAAATCTTCGTCATCCACGATCATTCTCCTTTCTTAATCTCTTTCGCCGCAGCCCTGGCTTTCTTCTTCTGGTCGTCCGTCAAATTGTCCTGCTTGGACTTCGACAGGACGGTGATCAAAAAGACCGGTTCGTCAGCGTTCTGGTAATAGGTGATCACACGGTAACCTCCGCTCTTCCCTTTTCCTTCGCGCGGCACCCGAACCTTGCGAACCCCGCCGCCGCCTTCGATGATGTCGCCGATTGTCGGGTTCGCGGCAATGTGATCGACGATAGCCGTGCGCTCGTCATCGGTGATGCCTGCCGCTTTGGCAGCGTTGATATAGGTTGGAGTTTCGACGACCGTCTGCATGCCATCCCTCTACGCCAATGACGCCCAGGAGGCAAACTGAAAATGGGCGTCAATGACGCCTAGTCGATAATGCAATTGGAGCAGATGGATCGGCGCTACCCCGTCGCTGCGCCGGTGGTTCCGGCCATCGCTTGCTTCATCCGCCCTTTATTTAGCCTGTCCGCGCACCATCCGCGCACCAACGTCGTCGATGGCGGAACTCGGCAGGATCGGCACAGTCAGGCGGTCGCGGACGGACTGGTCACGGAAAGTCATGTAGCGAAGCTGGTAACCAGGAAGCGGCCGGGCCAGCCCCATTTTGCACCAAGTCGTGCGGGTTCGATATTCGTGCGGAACGTCTAGATCGGCGCATAGCTGTCGAACGGTCTCGCCGGACCAATGGGCCTCCAGGGTCATGGCTGCATATCGACGGCCGACTGTCGGGAACTCGTAGATGGTCCGGTTCGGCCTGATCTGTGTCAGATCGAAGCCCGCTGCCTGATAAATCGTGCCGTGGCCCGACTGCGTCCCGTCGCTATATGACAGCAACCATTCAATCTGCGGATAGTGGGCGAAGATCAGCCGACGCGCCATCGCAAGACATCGGCTTTCCGCATTTTTTGGCAGCACGTCGTCGAAGGCCATACGCGCCAGTTCCAACATCCCAGACCATGGCGTTTCGCGCACCAGCGGCAATACCTTGCTCTTGTCCATCGGCGGCCCGAACGACATCACACCATGGCACTGGTCACCAATGAACGCGCCCAGGTGAAGCTGGGCGTTCCTGGTGTAGGTGCCGGAATAGTGGAGACGCTGGATCAACGGATTTGCGTCCCGGCTGGCGATCGGCATCAACCGGATATCTTTAGCGCTGATGGTCATTTTGTGGGGCGCGGGCCGTCCGGCAGGATCGGCCATTCTATGGGAGTGATCATCAGCCTATTTACTCTCGCGCGCTGCCCAGGACTGCCGGAGCCCGGCGCGCTGAAAGTCAGCTATAGTGCTGATTCGCTTGACCTTTCTGATACCGTTTATAAGAAGCCACTTAATTTTCTTAAGTTTCTTACAGACTTGACGCAGTTAGGAGACGCATAAACGTGATAATGTCTTTTGAGGATATTCGAGCAGCCTCAGCGCAACTGCTTGCCACCGAAAAGCGAACAGCAGAAACTGTCCAAGAGACAACTCCTGACGTAATAACGGCCGACATAATTAATTTCGCACAACGCTTGGGATCGGAACCGCCTCGGTTTCTTCCCGTCATAGACGATCCTTACGGTTGCTATGGCTGGTGCAGCGACGGCGTAGATGCAAAAGTCCGGGTAGCCGGAGGATCGCCTGTATTTGGTTGGACGATTTGGGAATGGCCGGAAGCATTGCTCACAGCCGAATTTCACAGTGTATGGAAATCTCCAACCAACGATCTCTTCGACATTACCCCAAAACCAAAAGGCGAAGATCGCATCATCTTCGTTCCTGATCCGAGTTACCCGCAGAACTTTAATTTCGACAATCGACCACGTAACCAGCGCATGCGTATCTGGGCTGACATTGACAAAGGCAAGGAAGCTCAAGTCCTTCTGACGCAGTTGTCGCAGAGCCAACACGCGTATGAAAGCCGCAGAGCAGAACGGGCTGGAGTTTCGCTAACAAAGTGGCTGGAACGGAAGGTTCCAAGCGATCCCATTGCCGCCGCCATTGACGAAGTCATCGCGGCAAGCGACGTTTTCGAGGCGCACTATGACTCTTTAGGCGTCGGCGGCAGCCAAATTCGGGCCGATGCTCGACTCCTTGCCCTTATGAAGAGAAAGGAATTGGCGCTTGCCGGGTTTAAGGCGCTCTGGGCGTCTCGATAGAGATTAAATCCACCATGGGCAGCCTTGCAGCCTCGACTATCGATGATGGTCGGGGCCATTTTCGTTTCAGGCCGCCATTTTCCTGTTCGATCGACGGACTTCGATCATCTCCGCGACGACCGCATCCCAATCGATCAGCGGGATCGGGAGATGATTGCCGACCGCAGGGCGACAAATGCTGTTCAGCTTGGATTCCAGCGCATTCGGAGTCAGGATGGTCATCCACTCTGCGATGTTGCAAAGGGTGCGGGCGGACAGCAATTCGATTTCATTGATATGGGTGGTGAACCAGGACAGCGCTCGTGCAGTCGTCGCAGCGCTGATCGTCCGACCTCTCGGCGTCCAACGCAGCATGTCGGTCGAAAGCGCAAGGTAGCATGCGTATTCGTAGTTCGCGAGACGGTCGAAGCTGATGGTCACAGGTGGCACCCGGTTGAACAACGCTTCGATATGGGGGCGCAGTTTTTTGTCCCAAACTGTCAAATCATGAAGCGGCGCGTTCGTCGCGATGATCAGCGGCGCGGTCACCCGAACATTATCGTAGAGGCCGGTTCCCCGTCGATCGGTCGCGATTTTGAGAATATTGAGGCACTTGTCGCTTCGGAAAATCGTGTCGGCTTCTTCCATAATGACCGGACGATTTCCCTTCGCGGTCTTCAGAGCGGCAAGCAATTCGCGGGAATTGGCAGGATTGGCGAAGACAGGCTCCAGGCCTTTCTCCTGCCACACTTTGATGGCGGTCTTCGTGATCACCGTCTTGCCGATGCCGCCCGGCCCGCTCAACCAGGCGACCGGCCAATCACCAGCGACGACCAGCCCGACACTTTCGCGGGCAAGGCGGAATCCTGCGGCGACCGCATTTCGTTCGGGCACAGTCATCCAATCGGCAAAATTCATGCGTTTGCTTCCTTCAAAAATTATAAAAATGGCGCGCCATTATTGGGCATTGACCGGGGTCAAGTTCAGTCGGTGATTACGTCACCAACGATCGACGATCTGCCAGGCGGACTGGCGCGGATCATGATGTGCGCCGCGACACATATGGACCGGGGTCCGATAGTGTCCCCCAGGCGTCGAGGGGAAGGAAATGGGCGAACCGGGGTTCGATCATCCATCAAAGGGTGGCCACCGCGTTTGACCCGGCCGTAATAGGGAAGACCGATGGACCTGAATACGCGAATTCAATCGTGCAAGGGCTGACACGATTGAAAGTGATGGTTAGACGGCCGTCGAACCAGATCGACCAGGGCCACCGATGGGCAGCGCACAAGAAGAATCGAGTTACGCGAAACAGAAGGCGAAGCTGCATTTTGCGATGACGATGATGACCCACATTCGTCAGGCGCGTCGAGAGATACGCACTGCTGGTGCGCGGGATAGTGATAGCGCCGTCGCGCGGTGGCTCACCGATTATAACGTTCGCCATCCTGGAAGCCCGATCAAGACTGCTCGCGGGAAGACCAAGTGGACAGCGCAGCAGGTCAATGACGTTTGCACTCCGGAGCCGACGGCGCGAGCCATGTCGGACTATCTTCAGAAAGCGGCAGACGACGCAGCCAAAGGATACGAACACGTATCACGACTCGCCGGGATCGTGCCGGACTCGGCCGATATAGAACGACTGCGGAATAAGCATCGCTTAGGTCAGGACGAAATGCTGGAGGTCGGGACCAAGCTGGGTAGGATTCTGCGACTGGAGGAACGGCCAGGCGATTTGCCTTGATCGGCACCGGCGCTGACCTGCTGAATTAATTTGTGCGTATACCACTTTCGATTTTGACTTTTGAATTGAAAGATGTATACGGGAACAATCCCGGAGATTTTTCTCCAAAATCAATGATTTCTGTTGCGCGATCGATTCGGCGACGCTAGAGGCGTCTCCGTCAGCGCAATTCCGCGCCTTCGACATACAGAAAGCGCCACGCCATGATCATCCGACCTTCCGGCTAACCAGCCATCCCCATCACCGTCCCCGAAACCTGCGCGGCAGGCGACGGGCGGACTCTGACTTTTTGACCTACACCAACTCGCCAGACGTTCTGGCGGGGAAAAGGAAATATTGCCGAATGAACAAGATGCGTGAAATTCTGAACACCCTGAAAACCCGAGGGATTTGGCCTTGGGCAAACCCGAAACAGCCCACACAACCGGCGAAAAAGACTCGTAAGGGAGAATCGTAATATGACCACTTTTGCATATGGCGAGATTGCAGCCGCAGTGCTGCGCGATGCACTCGCCAAGCTCCCGCGAAACAAATCTCTCCGGGGTGATGTTGATTGGGATTACACGAACGGTAGCTGGCGCCATTGTTCATACGCCACAGGCAAAGAAGCTTTGCAGCGCGGGGGCGAGCAGTATGGCCTCCGATTGAACCGGGTCGGTGCCAACATGCTTGTGTATGACCCCGAAGATTTGGCCGCAGCAAAGAAGCGCATGCATAAGCACGTGATCACGCACGGTGATCCCCGCAGCCCGCAAATGAAATTCTTCGTTCATAATCCTTCCCGCGAAGTGGTTCGCCGCGTCCTGGAAATGGACCCGGAAACGGCGGGCATCACGATGGGTTTCAACGGCACGATCGGCTCCGCTTGCTTCATCGTGAAACCCACTTGGCTCGATGACACCGCTCTCTCGACGATGATGGCAACCAGAGCGCACAGTGGCCGAAATTATCGCACGCACTGCATGGATTCTTGTTTCGATCGGCTGAACGCAAAAACGGTAGAAAGCCGCACGTCTAAAGCCGCCTAACCAGGCCGCCCTTCGGGTCGCACCGAACCTTTCCAACATCGTCGAAATCCACATGCCGGGGCGCGCGGGGCGCTCCGGTCGTCGGGGGAGCCATATCTAATGAACAGCACGACAAAGACCATCATCGGCGAAATTCACGCCATCGCCGCCTCAATCTTCCGGGGCCGGGTGGACGGACACCGTCACCTGGACGGCGCTTCGGTGACCATCGCGGAAAAAGATGCGATCACCGTCGAGACGATCAGCCACCCTTCGTTCAACGTCACGCACGTCCACATCGGCCCGCACGCCGCCACGCGCATGTTTACCGGCGATCACCTGGCGTTCATCGCCTGGTCGGTCCTGTTGGACGCCAATGCGTCGGACGATCCGCCCCACCATTGGTTCGACCTGGTCAAATTTCCGACGGCCTATCTGGCGCTTCGGCCCAACATGCTGGCGGGAGTGGCGACCAATGGTTGAATACGAACTTCCCGCCTGCCTCCGTGTGCGCGGTGGATGTCGAAGCGCGCCAGGTGGCGAGATCGTGACGATCAAGGCGCGTCTCAAGGACCATGTCGCCGCGTGGCTCGCCGAGAACGTCACCGGCCGCTGGGAGGCACACGTCGGAACCCGACCGACGATCGTCTTCGACGACTTCGCCGACGCTGCCCTCTTCAAACTTCGGTGGCTTTGACGATCCGCGCCGACGATGTCCCCGGCGCTAGTATCGCCCCCGGCTTCGCCGGGTCAAAATAAGGGTCAGGGGGCGTCGAGGGGGCCGAAAGGCAGGATATCGGGTTGTTCCCGTCGAAGACGGGGATCGACCCGACCCGTGACCGACGCGCAGCGCTGGGCGCGCCGCATCATGTTCGTGCGAATGATCCCGGCCCGCCCAGGCGGGCAATCATCCGTCTGCCAGGTAATCCGTAATTTCGAAATTCGCGAAGCCAGATGACTTGGTGATTTCGACATGCCGGATCATCCGCATTTTCATCCGCGAAGACGCTGGTGCGTTCGAACGCCAAATGATCGGGCGCCGTGATCGCGAGCGACCACGCCACCGGCGTCTTCATCGAGACCTAGCGGCCTCGATTTCGACGCATTGAGATAAATATAGATGGACCTGCCAAACTGGTATACACTTCGCATTGTTCATTCATTCGAAGAAATATGTCCTTTTTTATTCTTAATATACTAAGGATTTTTGGGGACAAATACTAGCGCGAAGGGACACTTGAATATTAATATTTTGAAAGGAAACATGACAACAATTTTCTATTCTGCCGAGCGCTGCGCCGCTGGCAAATCCCACGCACAGCGCGACCGCATCGTTACCACACCGGGCCTCTACCTCCTTGCTGTCGATCGCCGCGAGATGATCGGCGAAGCCGTCCGCAAGCTCCGCGAGCAGGCCGTCCAGGCAGGCACCAGCCCCGTCATCCGCGAAGTCTATAGCCGTGACCAGAACCACCCCGACGGTTCCGCGTCCGTCCGGGTCGATATCGAAGCGCTGCCGACCACCTACACGACCGGCCACATTGTCGTCGTGACGACGCACGAAGCCCTGCGGTTATCGGACCTGTCGAAATTCGAGGGGTGGGCCTGCTGCATCGACGAAGCGCCGAACGCGTTTTTCCGCGAAGAACTGGTCACCCATGCCCTGGGCAGCGCCTGGTTCGCGGCACGATACGAACTGATCCCTGCGGACGATGGTCGTCCATACGCGCAAGTGCGCGCCTATTCTGACGCGCCCGCCGCCGCCGACGTGGCCAGCGACACCATCATGCGATCGCTGGACCTTTTCCACCGTCGCGTCGTGTCTGGTCGGACACCGGTTTATGTCGATCTTCGGGGCTGGTCGGAAATGGACAATCGCAAGCGCGCCTGGACCTGGCATAGCCTGTGGCTCCCCACTGAACTCGAAGCGTTCGACCGGGTCGAGATCGTCGCGAATGCGTTTGACGAGAGCGTCACCGCACTTATCTGGCGCAATCGTTGCCCGCGCGTCGGGTTCGTCCCCCTGCCGCCGCTGTCGGCCGCTGCGTTTGCCCATCGCGACCTGACGATCCGCTATTTCGCCGAGGCCCATGGCGCGACCGGCTACCTGTTCGACAGCACGGACGGAAAGGCCCGCCTTGGGTCGATCGGCAAGTGGATGCGCCAGACCGATGACCAAGGGCGACACCTCAACGTCGATCCTGTGAACCACATCTGGACCGCCAATCTGCGCCAAGCCGAAAAGCTGGGTGCCATGCCGGGCCAGCACCTTTCCCCGCGCCAGGCCGGAACGGACAAATTCGGCGCGCTGACGATGGCAACGATGATCTATTCCGCCAAGCCCGCGCCTTCGGAAATCGCCATCCTCGAAACGTTGGGCGTCTCGCCCGCCCAGGTCGTCAAGGCACGCGAGACGGAAGACCTTGTCCAATTCGCAAACCGGATCGGCCGCCGCGCCAACGACGATCGCCCCCTGACCATCACTGTTTACGACCGTGTCCAGGCCGAAGCACTCCAGGCCTACTTCGACAGCGTCGGTCATTTCCGCACGAACCTCGTCCTGGTCGATTTGGGCTTCGCTACCGCCGAAGCGAAGCGGGCCGGACGACCGTCGAAGCCGAAGCGCACACCCGAGGAAGAGCGAGAACATCAGCGCGAGAAAAAGGCCCGGCAGCGGGCAGAAGCGAAGGCGAAAAGAGCCGCCTGACGAAACAAAAATGCCCCGGACCATCGCGATCCGGGGCAAGTCGTAGCTTGAAAAGAAACAGTCTTAAAGACATTCCCCTTATATCACTTCTTATGATTAAGTCCAAATATAACCATTCGTTCGCGATGATAAATAAAAGTATCAATCATTTTGGTGCTTTTAATTATGATTACCGTTACTGCATTCGGCCAGGAAAGCCAGCCGAGCACTTCCGTCGAGACCTTCCTCCCAATCCCTGGCTTCCCCGGCTATAGCGTCAGCGAATTCGGAACCGTGAAGGGGCTGCGTTCGACTGAAATGTCGCCCGCCGACAATGGCACCGGCTATCTCCAGGTCATCCTTTACCGTGATGGAAAGCCGCACCGGCAATACGTCCATCGCCTCGTCTTGATGGCGCACATCGGTCTTCCACCTTCGCCGACCCACCAGGCCGCACATTGGCCGAACGCTGATCGCAGCGACAATCGCTTGGCAAATCTTCGCTGGGCCACGCCCCGCGAAAATGCCGCCGACAAGCGTCGCGCCGCCAACACCCCGACCACCCCGACCACCCCGACCACCCTGCATTGAGAGTTCCACACCCGTGATCACATTCGACCTTTCCGCCCTGCTCGACTTTCCCGCTATCGTTACCGAATTCGCCGAGGACTTCTGCGCCGACTATGACATCGATGATGTCGGTGGTTTCATCGCCCGCGCTTCGAAGCGCGTCGGCGCCGACCTCGATGCCGCCATTTACGCCACCGTCCAGGTCATCGACGGCCGCTTGGTTCTTCAAGCGTCACCGCATCGTCGGGCGCTCGGCCACTTCGTCCAGGTCCATCAGGACATGATCGCGGAGGGCGCAGCATGACCATCGACCGAACCATCACCCACCGGCTGGTCACAATCGAGACCAAGCTCGACCGCGTCGAAACCAAGCTGGACCGGTTGCTCGACATGCTCGACCCGGACGGTCCCGACCAGCAGGCGATGCACCACGATCTGGAAAGCATCCTGTCGTCGATCGGCCAGGCCGTGCTGACCCCTGCGGCCAGGGAGGTGAAGGGATGACCGACCGTGCCGAAACCCTTCGCAGCCGCATCGACCGCCTTCGTGTCGAACGCACGGAGGCCGAAGCCACCCTGACCGCTATCGTGATCGCGCTGTCGGTCACGATAGGCGAACTGTTCGAACTGCTCGACAGCGACGAATATCTTCTTGCGTCCGATCCCGGCGAACGACGCTCTTTCGAAGCTGCCATCGCGAGCCTTAACGCTGGTCGCGGGATCGAAGTCCACCTGGACGACCTGTGACCGATTACACCGACCTCGATGTTGTCGTTCTGGTCGAGACGATCTCCGAAGACTGGGCCACCCCGACCGGGACCGTCAAGCGAACCGTCCCGGCCGGAACCGTCGGCACGATCGTCTCCGTCTATGGTGACGGATCGCTGGAGGTGGAATTTCCGACGACGACCGTGCGGGTGACGGCTGGCCAGATACGGCCGGTCGATCAAGAATCGACAGTTGTCTTCGCTGCCCGTTCCGCCTGACTGTTTAGCGATCGACCGACCGTATCTGCGTCCTTCCCACTCGCAAGCAGCATCATACGCGAGAGTGGATTGGTCGGGTCATTGCGATAGTCGTCGATGTGATCCCGGACGCGAACGACGTTACCAGCCCCGTCGAACCAAAGGACAGTGTGAAGACCTACCAGCGTCATGATGATCCGCCGCTCGTATTTTCCCCCGCTCACTTTCTTCCGCGCGAACACGATACGCTCCACAAGACCTTGGACGGCAGTGCGGACCAAGCGACGCGCCTGCTGGCGTTCATCCTCGTCGTCACTGTCCATAGCTTCGCGGACCTCTTTCACCCGCTTGAGGTGATCTTCGTCGCTAACCTTCCCGCGTGCCAGTTCCAGTTCAGTTTCTGCTGCTGCAAGAGCCTGATCGAGACCCGCCAATTCCGCTTCGCGCGCGTCAAGGCGCCCGCCCAAATTCGCGCTTCCCGACCCCGCCTCGATCAGATCGAGCAAATTGTTGACCTTCGCCTGGGCCTGCTCGCGCTCTTTTCGAAGGTCCGCGACCCGCGCAAGCAGCGGGGCAGTTTCCTCGACCTTGCTGAAATGCGTGTCATCCAAAGACAAGTGGAGCATTTGCTCCAACGCGGCCGCCTCGAAAATATCATAACGATATTGCAACCTATTGACGCAGGTGCCGCTGCGGGCGCCCCGGCAGAGAAAATAGTAATATTTCCTCCCCCGACCATTTCCGTTGACGACCTTTTCCATCGCGCCATTGCATTCGGCACAGACCGTCCGACCAGCAAACAAATTTCGCGCTTCGGCCGCAGACCTTCCACCAGTTCCCCTCCGCGCTATCTTTGCAGCCCGCGCGCGCTCAACAAGATCGGCTGAAACAATCCGTGGATAGTAGCCCAGAATGATCTCGTCTCGATCCTCGCCGACAGCTTTACGATGGTATTCACCCTCAACCATGTGGGTGGTCAGGATGTCGCGAACGTAACCGATTTTCCATTCGCTCTTTTCTGACTTCCAACCTCTCGTCCACGCAGGCACCATCTGATTGAGCCGCTGGCAAATCGACGCGTAGCCCAAGCCACTCGCTGACCATTCGTATATCTGCTCCACGACAGCCGCCCGCTCAGGATTGGGCGCCCACTTCCCATTTATGTCGATAAGCCAGGCAGGACCGCGCGGAGAGTATATTTCGCCCCGCTGCGCTTTCTCGATCTGGTTTGCGTTCACCTTGGCGCGCATGTCGGATTTGCGCTGAGACTCCGCGTTGGATCGCTGCGCTTCCAGAAGATACTGGATCAGATCGACGATGTTCTCGCCAGACAGACTATTTTCATCGAAAATCTTATTGAGATTGGCGACGGCAACGCGGATGCCAGCTTCCGTCACCTCTTCGATCCATCGCCGCGCCTTGCGAACATTTTCGCGGGAAAGTCTGTCCAAGTTTTCGATGACTAAGATCGAACCCGGAACGATTTCACCGGCATCGATACGAGCCTTGAATTCGCCCAAGCCGCCCGATCTGAGATGGTCTCCTTTCCAAGCTGATCGGCCCCTATCTTCTATCGGGCCGCCTGGCGCTAACGTCCAACCGTTCGCTTTCACCATTGCGAGTGTGACCTCGTCCTGACGCTCGATCGACGAGCCTCTGTCCTGCGACTTGGTGGAAAAGCGGTGGTAGCGATATGCCAGGGTCGTCATCGAGTTTTCCTGAAATCTGTCCTGCTATGATCCCGTCTCTACCGCCGAAGCATTTCCGCGCAACATGTTTTCATCTCAACAGCCGCAACATGCTGATCCGCGACGAGAATATGGGTGACGGATCGATCGACCAGGCGGCCATATATACGCGCGAGGTTATCAAGCGGGCCATGGAACTGGGATCAGCAGCCCTGATCCTGGTGCACAATCATCCATCGGGCGATCCATCCCCCAGCAAGCAGGATATCGAGATCACCCGCCAGATTGTCGAGGCCGGCAAGCGGCTGGGGATCAGCGTCCACGACCATATCATCATCGGTGCGCAGGGGCATAGCAGCCTGCGCGCGCAGGGACTATTATAGCGTCAGGCGCCCTCGATCAGTTCGGACGGCCAGCCGATGCGCACCAGCAGTCCATCCGGACCGTTGATCCCGACCTCATACAGCCCCCATTCGCGATGGCGCAAAATGCCGCCTGGCCGGATGACCAGATCATCGACCAGCGCCGCGATCGCCGCCACATCGGGCGTGCGCAGATAGACGCCAAAGGGATTATGCGCCGGCACATCCCAGGGCGGCGCGCCCGCCTGGGTCAGATGCACCTCGCACCCCCATCCCTCCATGATATGATAATGGTGATCGCCGCCGATCCGCACGAAGCCCAGCCTTTCCCAGAAGGCCAGGGCAATGGCGACGTCATTGCTGGGCACGATCGCAAAAGCGCCAACACCTGGAATTGCCGTCATGGCCAATCTCTCCCCTTGCCCCGTCCCGATCACATAACAAAAAGGCCCCCGCCATGCCTGCGCGTGACGGGGGCCTTTTCAATCTAAGTGGCGCCGTTCAGCCGCCAAAACCGAAATTCAGGAATTCGGGCACCGGACCGTTCCAGCCATCGTCCGGACCATCATCGGGTTCCTGACGGCGGCTATGCGGCGCTGGGCGTGCAGCCGGCGCATCGCGGCGGTCGTCACGACGATCATCCCGCTTGTCGTTGCGCCGGTCATCCTTGCGCTCGGGCTTGCGACGCGCGTCGCGGCCGCCGGGCCGCTCATTGTGGCGCTCCTCGCGATCGGCCTTGCGCGGCTCTTCCTTCGCGCGCGGCGCAGGCGCAGCCGCGACCGGCGTTTCGACATAGTCGATCTTGGTGCCGATCAGCTTCTGGATATTGTCGATCGCCTCGGCATCCTCGGCCGCGACGAAGGTATAGGCAACGCCCTTGGCCCCCGCGCGACCGGTACGGCCGATGCGGTGGACATAGTCATCGGGATGCCAGGGCGCGTCGAAATTGAAGACGTGGCTGACGCCCTTGATGTCGAGGCCGCGGGCCGCGACGTCCGACGCCACCAGGATGTTCACGCTGCCATCGCGGAACCGCTCCAGTTCGGCGATACGCGATGCCTGGTCGATATCACCATGAATCTCGCCCGACTTGAAGCCGTGACGCTGCAGGCTCTTGTTCAGTTCGCGCACCGTGGTCTTGCGGTTGCAGAAGATCACCGCGCTCTGCACCTCTTCTGCTTCCAGCATCGCGCGCAGCGCTTCACGCTTCTTGCGCGAATCAACCTTCACCAGCCGCTGGGTGATGTTGGTCGATGCCGTTGCCGGGCGCG
This sequence comes from Sphingobium sp. MP9-4, assembly GCF_005281675.1. NCBI lineage: Bacteria > Pseudomonadati > Pseudomonadota > Alphaproteobacteria > Sphingomonadales > Sphingobiaceae > Sphingobium > Sphingobium sp. MP9-4. The sequence continues at coordinate 67,507 of NZ_LUFI01000030.1, forward strand.
CCACCTCGATCGACTTGGGATTGTCCAGGAAACGATCGGCCAGCTTCTTGATGACCGGCGGCATGGTGGCAGAGAAGAGAAGTGTCTGGCGCTGCGCCGGCAGCTTGGTGCAGATTTCCTCGATATCCGGGATGAAGCCCATGTCGAGCATGCGGTCGGCTTCGTCGATCACCAGCATGTTGCAGCCGTTGAGCAGGATCTTGCCGCGCTGGAACAGGTCCATCAGGCGGCCCGGCGTCGCGATCAGGACGTCGACGCCCTTTTCCAGCGCCTTGATCTGGTCGCCCATCTGCACGCCGCCAATCAGCAGCGCCATGGAGAGCTTGTGATATTTGCCGTACTTCTCGAAATTCTCGGCCACCTGGGCGGCGAGTTCGCGGGTCGGCTCCAGGATCAGACTGCGTGGCATCAGCGCACGGGCGCGGCCATGCGCCAGGATGTCGATCATCGGCAGCACGAAGCTGGCGGTCTTGCCCGTGCCCGTCTGCGCGATGCCGATGATGTCCTTCATCATCAGCACCGGCGGGATCGCCTGCGCCTGGATCGGCGTGGGCGTGTCGTAACCCGCCTCGGTTACGGCCTTGAGCAATTCGTCGGAGAGGCCGAGATCGGCAAAAGTCATTCAAATGTCCGGGACAGGAGGTTGGCCGTCCTGCGCGTCCGCACGACGGAAATCGCGCGCGACTTGCGAAAATATCGCCATCTTGTCAAGGAAATCGCGCAATATGCTGGCCAAACCAGCCGTTTTTCTGCCGATCAATCCTCGGCGTCCGCTTCCACAAGCCGCCTGAAGCTGTCGATCCCGCAACTCGCGCCACTGCGGGCCTGCAACTCGTCCCGCCCCGAACAGAGCGATCCATCCTCGTCCGGCTCGACATAGAAGCCCGAATAGAAGCTGGCGGAATCACATCCCCGCTCCAGCCGCGCGCGGTAGCGATGCTTGTCCGCCAGGATCAGGTCGACCCCGTTGGACACCACGATGCTGGCCCCGCGAATCGATCGCAGCGCCACACAGCGCGGCCCCTTCTTCTCTTCCCAGCGCTCGTCACTCTTGGGCACGACTCGCGTCGGCGCCCGCCCCTTGGCCATCGGAACACGAATGATCACGCGCTGCTCAATCGTCAGTTGCGCCCATTGCACCGGGTCGGCAGCAGGCGCTGCAAGCAGCATCAGGATGGTATGAACCAAGCGGAACCCCTTTTGGGAGTGGCAAGCTATCGGCCAACGGTTGAACCGTCGATGAATTCCGGGGCATAGCATGTCCCATGACAGAACAAGCCATAATCGCACAGGATGCCATCGATCGCTTCGTCGCCCTGCTCGGCCCCAAGGGCGTCATTACCGATGCCGACGATATCGCCCCCTGGGTCAGCGACTGGCGCGGCCGCTATCATGGAAAGGCCCGCGCGATCCTGTCCCCTGCCTCGACGCGCGAAGTGGCCGACTGCGTGGCGCTGGCAGCGGAACTTGGCATCGCCCTCGTCCCCCAGGGCGGCAACACGTCGATGGTCGGCGGCGCGACACCGCCGGCCGACGGATCGGCGCTGATCCTGTCGCTGCGCCGCATGAACCAGATCCGCAACCTGTCGGCCGACGACAATCTGGCGGTGTGCGAGGCCGGGGTCATCCTTTCCAACCTGCACGACGCCGCCGAAGCGGCCGGCCGTCGCTTTCCGCTCAGCCTGGGCGCCAAGGGATCAGCCACGATCGGCGGCCTCGTCTCGACCAATGCCGGCGGCACCCAGGTGCTGCGCCACGGCACGATGCGCGCGCTGGTCGAGGGGATCGAGGCTGTGCTGCCTGATGGCAGCATCTTCGACGGGCTGGACGCGCTCAAGAAGGATAATCGCGGCTATGACATCAAGCAGTTGCTGATTGGCGCGGAAGGCACGCTGGGCGTCATCACCGCGGCCGCCCTGCGGCTGGTGCCCGCCATCGCCGCCCGCGCGGTTGGCTGGGTCGGCGTGCAGACACCCGCCGATGCCCTCGCCCTGCTGCGCCTGGTCGAAGGCGAACTGGGTGACAGCGTCGAGGGGTTCGAGGTGATTGCCGACGATGGCCTTGGCCATGTCCTGTCCCATATTCCCGGCACGCGCTGCCCGATCGAGACCCGCACGCCCTGGCATGTGCTGATCGAGGTCGACCATGGCGACATGCGCGAGCCCGGCCCGACCGAGCGGCTGGAAGGCGCGCTCGGCCTGGCGCTGGAACGCGGCATCGCGATCGACGCCGCCATTGCCGCCAGCGAATCCCAGGCAGAGGCCTTCTGGCGCATCCGCGAATCCCTGTCGGAATCCGAAAAGGCGCAGGGGCCCGCGCTGCAATATGACATCAGCGTGCCGGTGCCGCGCATGCCGGCCTTCATGCTGGAGGCTGCCGCCGCCGCCGAAGCAGCCTTCCCCGGCACGACCGCCTCTTCCTTCGGTCATCTGGGCGATGGCAATGTCCATTTCCATGTCCGCGCGCCCAGGGGCACCAGCGACGGTCCGGCCTGGATCGCGGCGCAGGGCCAGGCGATCAACGCCTTCGTCCATGACGCGGTGGTCGCCGCGGGCGGTTCCATCTCGGCCGAGCATGGCATTGGCCAGATGAAGCGCGCCGAACTCGGACGCCTCGCCAGCCCGGCCCGCATCCATGCCCTGCGCGCGATAAAGACAGCCTTCGATCCGGGCGGCATCATGAACCCCGACAAGCTCATCCCTCGCCCCGACGAGGGTTGAGCGCAGCATATCCACAAAGCGATTGCCTAGCGGGATAGCTCCGATTATCCCGTCACACCCATATTCGGATCAGCGACGCAAGCCTTGCGCGCTTTCTAACAGGACGGAACAACATCATGGCCAGCGCGCCCGCGAACAGCCTTCCCATCTTCTACAACGACCTGATCCCACTCAGCACCGTCGATCATGCCGATTATCGCACCCAGCCGGTCGATGCCGCTCCGTTCCTGGTAACCCAGCACGCCGTGCCGCTAACCATCGACGAATTCGTCTCGGCCCAGCGTTTCGTGCCCATCATCTTCTCGGCGGGCCAGGATTCGGTGCCGCTCGCGCTGATGGGCCTCAACGAAGGCGTGAACGTCTTCGTCGATGACGAAGGCAAGCTGCGCGGCCCGGCCTATATCCCGGCCTATGTCCGCCGTTACCCCTGGATGCTGGCCAAGCTGCGTCCCGACAGCGACGAACTCTCGCTCTGCTTTGATCCGACCAGCAAGGCGATCGGCACCGAAGGCGACGGCCCGGTCCTGTTCGAAAATGGCCAGCCGACCGACGTGACCAAGGGCATCCTGAAGTTCTGCGAGGATTTCGAGCAGGCCGCCGCCCGCACCGGCCAGTTCATGAAGGATCTGGCCGAGATGGACCTGCTGATGGACGGCGAAGTCGCGATCCAGACCCCGAACAACGAACAGCCCTTCGTCTATCGCGGCTTCCGCATGGTGAACGAGGAAAAGCTGCGCGACCTGCGCGGTGACCAGCTGCGCAAGATCAACCAGAACGGCCTGCTGCCGCTGATTCACGCCCATCTCTTCTCGCTGCAGCTGATGCGCGAGATCTTTGAAGGCCAGGTCAGCCAGGGCAAGGGCCCGATCGCTGTACCGGCCGCACCGGTGCCAGCAGACGCCTAAAGTCCGATTAACTCCGTTAATCGCAAATATATCGGGACAGGGCGGGGCTTGCTCTTGAAAGCAGCCGCGCCCTGCCCTATTTCTATTGCATGCGATGCGCCTGCCCCCCTTTCGGGCGCGTCGTATAGGGCGCCTCCCCCTTGGAGGCGTCTCCTCCCTGAACCTGGCCACCCCGTGCATCGCATGGGGTGGTTTTTTATGGGCTGCAGTCAGCGTAGGTCGCCGGAAATTTTCGCTGCTTTCGCTTGACGCCATCGCCAGCCCTGCCTAAAGGCACGCCCCTGCCTGTCGCCCATGCGACATACGGCCCCTTCGTCTAGCGGTTAGGACGCGGCCCTCTCACGGCTGAAACACGGGTTCGATTCCCGTAGGGGTCACCAGATTCGATCATATCTGACGAACAACAGATATGCCGACGCACTGGCGATCGCATTTCTCTGCGGGCAGCCGCCCTACATCCCTAGCTCGCTCAACCCCGGATGATCGTCAGGCCGGCGCCCCTGCGTCCAGTGGAATTTCCGGTCGGCCGCGCTGATCGGTGCATCATTGATGCAGGCGAACCGCCGCTGCATCAGGCCGCTCGCGTCAAACTCCCAATTCTCGTTGCCATAGGAACGGAACCAGTTGCCGCTGTCGTCATGCCATTCATAGGCGAAGCGCACCGCGATGCGGTTGTCGGCAAAGGCCCATAATTCCTTGATCAGCCGATAATCCAGTTCGCGCTGCCATTTGCGCGTCAGGAAGGCGATGATCGCGGAGCGGCCATTGACGAACTCCGCCCGGTTCCGCCACTGGCTGAGCGGCGTATAGGCCATGGCCACCCTGGCCGGATCGCGGCTGTTCCAACCATCCTCGGCCAGGCGCACCTTCTGTGTCGCGCTCTCCAGGGTGAAGGGTGGCAGCGGCGGTCTCACATTGTCCATCATGCGTCTCCCATCTTTGCAAGGCGATTCTGCAACGCCCTATTTTCAGCTTCCAGTTGCGCCAGCCGCTCATGCAGCGGCCGGACCGCCTGTTCGATCTCGCGCTCGGTGAAGCGCGGCGTGATATGCTGCGGGCAATTCCAGTCGAACGCCTCCAGCCGCAGCCGGAAGATACGTTCTGCCCGCGCCTTGTAATCCTTGTCCATGACGAGGTCGGTGAGCGCCGGATCGGCATCGAGCGCCAGCTTCTCGACATGGACATAGATTTTCAGCCGGGCGCGGCGGGGATAGTCCATCAGGATCAGGCAAGCCCGGTCGTTTGCGGCCAGGTTGCCGGTGCTGATATATTGGCGGTTGCCGCGATAGTCGGCAAAGGCCAGCGTCCGGTCGTCGATCAGCTTGAGGAAGCCGGCCGGGCCACCGCGATGCTGGACATAGGGCCAGCCATCCTCCGACACGGTGGCCATGTAGAAACTGTCGCGGGCCGCCAGGAAATGGGCTTCATTGTCGGTGAAGCGGTCAAAAGCGCGATTGCCGCTGAACGCCGCCCAATGGGCGTCCGCGCCCATCTCCGCCTGCGCCGCGCGGACGCTCGGCGTCGTGGCGATATCCAGAAAACCGTAGGACATGGTCCGTCTCCCATCATCCGTCCGTTGCGGGGCCATGCATCACCATGGCCCCGCCGGGGGTTCAGCGCGCCGCGACCTTGCGATCGAGGAAGTCGCGGATCAGCGGCGCCATTTCATCCAGCTTGTCTTCCAGGGCGAAATGGCCGGTATCGAGAATATGCATCTCCGCGTCGGGCAGGTCACGCTTGTAGGGATGCGCGCCGGGTTCGGGGAAGATCTTGTCGTTCTTGCCCCAGACAATCAGCGTCGGCGGCTTGCGTTCGCGGAAGAAGGCCTGGAATGCCGGGTAGAGCGGCACATTGGTGCGATAATCGTAGAACAGGTCGAGCTGGATATCCTTGTTGCCCGGCCGGTCGAGCAAGGCCTGGTCCTGCACCCAATTGTCGGGGCTGATCCGCGACAGGTCGCGCACGCCATCGGTATATTGGAACTTGGTGGCGTCGAGGCCGACGAGCCAGGCCTGCGCCTCGCGATCCTTGGCCGATCCGCTCTGCCAATAGGTCCTGATCGGATCTCAGAAGGCGCCCAGCCCTTCCTCATAGGCATTGCCATTCTGGACGATGAGGCCGCTGACCCGCTCGGGATTCTTGAGGGCGAGGCGGTAGCCGACCGGGGCGCCATAATCCATGACATACATGGCGTAGCGCCGGGCGCCGATCTTGCCCATCAGCGTGTCGACCATGTCGGCATAATGGGCGAAGCTGTAGGTGAACTGGCGATGGTCGGGCGCGTCGCTCTGGCCAAAGCCCGGATAGTCCGGCGCGATCACATGATAGCGGTCGGCGAGGAGCGGGATCAGGTTGCGGAACATGTGCGACGATGTCGGGAAGCCGTGGAGCAGCAGCACCACCGGGCCGTCGGCGGGGCCGGCTTCGCGATAGAACATCTTGACGCCATCGATCGTGGCGCTGCGATAATGGACCGTGGCGGCCGCGGCCTGCGTGGCGACGGCGCTCGCGGGCGCGGCGATCGCCTCGGCCGAGGCAGCGATGCCGGCGGTCGCCAGCAGCATCGAAATGACCAGTTTCTTCATCATGTCCACCACCCTGTTGGGGTCGCTGAGCAAGGGCTTCAGCTTCTGGAGACAGAGATAATCCTTGTCGTCATTCCTGATAATTTGGGAAAGCTGGAAGTCATTATTCCTTATGATGGAATAATGGTCATGTCTGCTGGAACAGAGGATTGGCCCGCAGCCGATCGACCGCCAGATCGACGAAGCTGCGCACCTTGGCCGCCGCCCGCCGCCCTTCGGCGTGGATGACATGGATCGGCAGCGGCTTTTCCATCTGCTCGTCCAGAACCGTGACCAGCCGCCCGGCCGCCAGTGCCGGCTCGACCTGATAGGACAGCACGCGGGTCAGCCCCCAGCCCTGCTCGGCAGCGGCGATCGCCGCTTCATTGGTATTGCAGAAAAGTTGGGGGTGGACGGTGACGCTGCTCCGGCCCTCCGGCCCGAAATGCCATTCGGGGGAGGCCCATGCCTCGGTCGGGCCGATGATGCGATGATGGACAAGGTCGGCCGGGGTCCGGGGCATGACATGCTGCTCGAAATAAGCCGGCGCGCCACAGATGACCCGCCGCACCGTCCCGACCCGAATGGCGCTGAGGCCCGAATCCGGCAGATGCCCGATCCGGATGGCGACATCGATGCCTTCCTCGACGATATTGACCAGCCGGTCGACGAACAGGCTGCGCCCGGTCACCGCCGGAAAGCGATCCAGATAGTCGAGCAGGATCGGCAGCACATACATCTGGCCGAAGATTACCGATCCCGTGACGATCAGCGTGCCGGTGGGATTGCCATGGGCGCCCGCCGCCGCCGCGTCCGCATCCGCCATGTCGGCCAATATCCGCCGGCAATCGTCCAGATAGCCGCGTCCTGCCTCGGTCAACTTCACCGATCGCGTGGTCCGCGTTAGAAGGCGCACGCCGATCTCATCCTCCAGCGCGGAAATCGCCCGCGTGACCGCCGGCGGGCTCAGATGCAATTGCCGCGCGGCTTCGGCAAAACCGCCTGTTTCCGCCACGCGAACGAATATCTTCATGGCTTGCCAACGGTCCAAAGCATTCCCCTCGATCATCGCTGCGGCCGAAAAGGATGCGCAGAACCCCATGCGCCGGTCAATCAGCAGGACTGACGCACAAGGTCCGTTTCGGGCGCAACAGAAACGATTATCTCATGGACCTCCCCCCCCTTCATCATGACGCCTCAGGGTCGCCCCCGATGGAAATGCACAAGGATCACGGATATCACCGCGCAACGATAACCAGGGGGACATGACGTGCCGATCGACTACCGCAATATGGTTCGCCACGGTCGCCTGTTTTGCGCCTTGCTGCTGCTCCCCTATCCCGCTCTCGCCCAGGGCGATCGCGCCACATCCCCTCCCGAATTTGCTCGCCGTGCCGACAATCTGAAGCCGGGCCAATGGGTCTGGGCGCCACAGGTATCGCCGACCGGGCCGCTGCTCGTCTATGTCGATCTCTCGCGCCAGATCGCGACCGTCTATCGCAATGGCGTGCGCATCGCCGTGTCCACCATCTCCTCGGGCAAGGAAGGCCATGCAACGCCCACCGGCGTCTTCACCATCCTGCAGAAGGACAAGGACCATCGGTCCAGCACCTATAATAACGCGCCCATGCCTTATCAGCAGCGCCTGACCTGGGACGGCGTCGCGCTCCATGCCGGCGGCCTGCCGGGCTATCCCGAAAGCCATGGCTGCATCCACCTGCCCTATAAATTCTCGCAGGAACTCTTCGCCATCACCAGCCTGGGTGCGACCGTGGTGGTTCAGGGCAATGCTGCCACCCATATGCGCACCAGCCAGGCGAGCCTCTTGTCACCGATCAACGACAAGGGCGAGCAGGTCGAATATCGCCCGCTCAAGGGCGAGGAATATCGCTGGCAACCCGAACTGGCGACCAGCGGCCCGCTGACCATCATCGTCTCGAAGAAGGAGCAGCGGATCGTCGTGCTGCGCAACGGCACGGAAATCGGCCGCAGCGTCGCCGAGATCAAGGAGGGCGATCCCGGCTCCCATGTCATCACCCTCACCATGGGGAAGGATGGGAAGACCCACTGGCTCTATGTCGGCCTGCCGGGCCATGAAAATGATGTCGAGAATGTCGTGGACGAAGCGGTGCTGAACCGGGTGCGCCTGCCGCGCGGCTTCTACGACAAGATCCGCAGCCAGTTGAAGCCGGGCACCACCATCCTAGTCACCGACTCCAGCGTCGGCGCCTCGACCGGCGAGAAACTCACGATCATGGACGCGGTCGCGCCCCAGCCCTGACCACCCATCAAGCATCGCCACGGCGGAGCCCTCTATGCTTGCGGGCACCCATCCCCATGCGCACAAGCTGTCGGAAAGAGCAGCATGCCACAGGAAAGGATGAGGATAATGCCCCGCTTCACCGCCGAAACCGCCATTGCCGCGCTGGAGATCGAGCAACTGGTGATCGACTGGGGCTATGATCTCGACCTCAACGGCGGCATGAACGTCGCGCCGCTCTGCACCGACGATTGCCATTATCTGGTCGGCGGCACGCTGCATCAGGGCCATGGCCCCATCACCGCCTTCTACACCGCCCGCAACGAGCGCGTCGCCACCCAGCAAAAGGATGGCGTCCGCACCCAGCGGCACACCATCACCAACATGCGCATTCAATTCCCGGCCGCCGACCATGGCAGCGCGCAGTTCATGCTGGTCAATTATTCGGGTGAGGGCAAGGCGCCGATCCTGAACCTGGTCGGCCCGACCATCGTCGCCGATTGCCGCATGGAATTCCGCCGGGATGCGGACGGCGAATGGCGCATCTCGCTGTTCGACAGCACGCCGATGTTCATCGGCAATGATCCGTTCCTCAACGCCGCCGTCGTCCGGAAATAGGGCAGTTCGCCGCCGGGCAGGGCTGACATGGAAATGCCGAACCCGGCGCACAATGTTACAGACATCGCCGCAATCTGAAATCGCCGGGCAAAATCACACGCAGACACTTCGCCTGACCAGCGTCAGACGCGGAGTGCAGCGTGATACAACAGCCGATCAATTTCCCGGCCCGGACCGAAAAGGCAGACAGGAAGACGCAGTCGATCTGCTTCTTCTTCAACGCGCAGATCCATCATCTTCTGCACGCCATGCCGCTGGCACTGGAATTGTCGCATGATCCGCGCTTTCGCGTCGATATCATCGCGGCCGGCGCCGATCATATTGCGCTGGCCCGCGACCTGGCGGCCCGTCATGGCGGCGGCCGGCTGAACTTCATCCATCTCGACAATATCTGGCTGCGCAGCCTGTCCCATCTGTCGGGCCATGCCAGCCCGCCCAAGCTCGCCACCCTGCTCGCTGCACGCCGCCGTCTCGCCCGCTATGACGCGATCGTCGTGCCCGAACGCACCTCGCTGCTGCTGCGCCGTCTCGGGCTGGCGGACAGCCGCTTCATCCACACCTGTCATGGCGCAGGCGACCGCGCGGTCGGCTATGATCCGCGCATCGCGCTGTTCGACTTCGTCCTGCTGGCGGGCGAGAAGCAGCGCCGCCGGATGCTGGCACAGGGCCTGATCCGCGAGGATCATTACGCCATTGCCGGCTATGGCAAGTTCGACCTGACCCAGGGTCAGCGCCCGGCCAGCCCCTTTACCGACAGTCGCCCGATCATCCTCTACAACCCGCATTTCTCGCCGCGCCTCTCCTCCTGGCAGGCGATGGGCATGGATGTGCTGCGCCAGTTCGCGGCCGATGATCGCTTTAATCTGATCGTCGCGCCCCATGTCCGCCTGTTCGACAATCGCCGCAAGCGCGCTGCGGCTGAGCGCATGCTGGCTGAATTTGCCGCCCTGCCGCATATCCATGTCGACCTCGGCAGCCGGGCAAGCGTCGACATGAGCTATGTCCAGCTTGCCGCCGCCTATATCGGCGACGTGTCGAGCCAGATCTACGAATTCATCGCCACGCCGCGCCCCTGCCTGTTCCTCAACGGCCATCGCGCACAGTGGCGCGAGGATCCCAACTATGCCCATTGGCATTATGGCCCAGTCCATGAATCCGCCGATCGCATCCCGGACAAGGTCGCCGCCGCCATAGCCGCCCACGGCATGTATGACGCCGCCCAACGACGCGGCCTGTCCGATACCTTCACCAGCGGCGGCGCGCCCGCCTCGGCGCGCGCGGCAAGGGCGGTCGCGGATTATCTGACGCGCGGCGCACCAGCAGCGAGACCCGTTCCGACACCCTATCCGCTGCGGGAGGCGCTGCGCCATGGCTGATGCCGATCGCCGCCTCTGGCTCGTCGCCCGCGTCCATGCGCCTGATGAAGGCGGGGTCCAGACCTATGTGGCCGAAACCGCCCGCGCCTATGCCGCGCTGGGCTGGCGCGTCACCCTGTTCGCCAAATCCTCGGCTGGCCCGCGCCGGGTCAGCAGCGACGGCGTCGAACTGATCGATGTCGGCCCGGCCTCGCGCCTGCGGGTCTATGGCCGGCTGTTCCGCGCCATGGCCGGCGCCTGGCTGCGCGGCGAGCGCCCACAAGCGATCCATGCCTGCACCTGGCGTGCGGCCCTGCCTGCCCTCGCCTTTCCCCGCCCCCTCATCGTGACGATCCATGGCCGGGAAGTCGGTCGCCCGGCCGGCGGCGCCTTCGCCCTGCTGCGGCTGGTGCTGCGCCGCGCCCGGCGCATCGTCGCGGTCAGCGCCGTCACCCGCGACCTGCTGGTGCAGCGCCTGCCCGATCTCGCCGCGCGCACCATCGTCGCCTGGAACGGGGTGCGCATGCCGGCCGACCGCCCCACCACCGAGTTCCAAAATGGCGACGCGCCGGCTCAGATACTGACCGTCTGCCGCCTCGTCGCGCGCAAGAATATTCCGGCCGCGATCGACGCCGCAGCCGCCTGCCTGCGCGAGGAGGCCTCACTGCGCTACACCATCGTCGGCCGCGGGGTGGACGGCATCCGCATCCAACAGACCGTGCGCCGCCACCAGTTGGAGGATCATGTCCGCCTGGCCGGCTATGTCTCCGACGCGGAACTGGCCGAGCAATATCGCGATGCTGACATCTTCCTCCACCCCCAGATCGCGCTGGAGGATGGCGCCGAGGTGGAAGGCTTCGGCCTCAGCGTCGCCGATGCCATGGCACAGGGGCTGGCCTGCATCGTCGGCGCGGATGGCGGCCCGGCCGAACTGGTCCGCGACGGCGTCACCGGCCTGGTCGTCGACGGCAATTCCCCCAGCGCATTGCGCGCGGCGCTCGCGCTGCTGGCGCGCGATCCCGCGCTCTGCCGCCGGCTGGGCGATCAGGCGCGGATCTGGGCCGCGAACAACCTGTCGTGGGAACGGCATTGCCGCCTGATCCTGCATGAACTGCCGCCCCGTCGGCCCGCCCCGTCTCGCAGCACGCCCGCACTGACCGAAGGAGGATAGGATGCGCAACTACAGGGGCCCCATCATCCATATCGGCTATCACAAGACCGGCACCACCTGGTTCCAGGATATTTTCTATCCCGCCGTCCGCAATCGTCGCTACCTGCCCCGCGCTGTCGCGCGGGCCGCCTTTCTGGAAGCCGGCGCGCTGCATTTCGAGCCTGACCATGCCCGCCACAGACTGGGCCAGGACCGCGACGACATCATCCTGTGCGAGGAAAATCTGAGCGGCGGGCTGCATAATGGCGGGCTGGCCGGCAATCTTTCCAAGGATGTCGCCGGCCGCATCCACGATACGCTGCCCGGCGCGCAGATCGTCATCTTCGTGCGCGATCCCTGCTCGGCCATCGCGTCCGCCTATCTCCAATATGTGAAGGGCGGCGGCACTTTCGGCATCCATCGCTACCTGTTCGGCCGCGACCGGCTCGGCCCGGTGGCGCCGGAGCGGGACGAGGCGCCCGGCTTCCGCCGCGAGCATTTCGACTATGCCCGGCTGATCGCTCATTATGACCGGCTGTTCGGCGCGGACAATGTCCATGTCTTCCGCTATGAGGATTTTCGCGCCGATCCACGCGGTTTCGCCGCCACCTATGCCGCCCGTTTCGGGCTGGATATCACCCTCGACCGGCTGGACTGGGGCACACGCAACCCCTCCCCCGGCCGGCTGCTGCTCTGGGCCTTTCGCGCAGCCAATCTCTTCACCCGGCGCGCCGTCGCGGACAAGGACTGCCTGCTCCATCTGCCCGGCTGGTATGGGTTCAGCCGCAAGCTGCTCCGCCGCGCCAATGCCTCGGGCCGCTTCGGTCGCCCGCTGCGCATGCGCGACATATTGGACGAAGGCGCCATCGCCCATTTCAACGACTATTACCGGCATGGCGAGGCTGCCATTGCCGACCGACTGGAACAACAGACATGCCGCGACGCGAAATCACGCGACGGGATGGCCGCAACGGCGCCGTCCTATGCTCGATCATGCAGAACAGCCACATCCTCCTTGCCGACGATGACGCAGCACTGCTGACGTCGCTGTCGGACTATTTCGGCCGCTATGGCTTCGACGTCGACACCGCCGCCAATCTCGCCGACATGCGCCGCCTTTCGGAAGTGGGTCATTATGACCTGTTGATCGCCGAACCGATGATGCCGGGTCAGCATACAGCCGGCCTGCTGCGCGAATTCGCGTTCGAGCGGCGCATTCCGGTCATCATCCACAGCCGCGCCAGCAGCGACATTGATCGCATCCTGGGCCTGGAAATGGGCGCGGAAGATTATCTGACAAAGCCCTGCAACGCCCGCGAACTGCTCGCCCGCGCCAATGCGGCCCTGCGCGCCCGTCGCCGCCAGGCCGATGCCGGCACCATGGCTACGGCACCGCGCGACAATAGCTGGGTCGCCTTCCAGGGCTGGCGCTTCGACCTTACCACCCGCCAGTTGTTCGATCCGAGCGGCGGCACCATCTCGCTGTCGGAGGGCGAATATCAGTTGCTGCGCGTCTTCGTGGCCAATGCGCGCCAGGTGCTCAACCGCCACCAGTTGCTCGATCAGGTCTATGGCGCGTCGAGCGACCATTATGACCGCGCCATCGATGTCCAGCTGTGCCGTCTGCGTCGCAAATTGTCGGCTGGCGGCCTCAAGGGACAGACGATCCGCACCGTGCGCAACGAAGGCTATATCTTCGTCCACCCCGTCACGGCTGGCAACGCCGCCAACTAATCATAATAAAAATCAGATCCATTACCCCGCATATGAAAATATGCGGGGATTTTTTCGTCACAAATCAAATATAATTACAACATTTCATAAATCATGAAATTCCGTGAAACATACGCAACATTTCACAACATAATAAAAACTATCGTCATATCTGTTTTTTATTGGCAACAGCTTTGTTAAACCTTTGTGAAACACGGCAAATCGCGTTGACGCACTTCGTCGCACGCATACAAATCTCTCCATCGGCTCGCGTCACCCCAAGGACAAAACCAACAGGGCGCGGACCGGGATAGAATATCCCAAGGGAGATTATTTTCATGCCGTCTCACATCATGCGGCGCCTTTCGGCGTCGACCATCCTGCTCGGCCTGGCGACCCCGGCCTTCGCGCAGACCAGCGCGGCGGATGATGGCGCGACCAGCGACACCATCGTCGTCACCGGCTCGCGCATCGCCCGCCCCGACCTGCAACAGGCATCGCCGATCGCGATCGTCAGCGCGCAGGAGTTGAAGCTCAGCGGCAAGGTCAACGTCGAATCGATCATCAATGACCTGCCCCAGCTGATCCCCAGCACGACGGCGGCATCCAATAATCCGGGCGGCGGCGTGTCGACGGCCGACCTGCGCGGCCTGGGTGCCAACCGCACCCTGGTGCTGGTCGATGGGCGTCGCTACGTCTCCTATGACTCCAACCAGATCGTCGATCTCAACACCGTTCCGGCGGGCTTGATCGACCATGTCGAGGTCGTGTCGGGCGGCCGTTCCGCCGTCTATGGTTCGGACGCGATCGCCGGCGTCATCAACTTCGTGACCAAGCGCGACTTTTCTGGCGTGGAAGCAAACGCCAATTATCGCATCAACCAGGCCGGCGACGGCGGCACTTTCAACACCAACCTGCTGATGGGTGGCAATTTCGCCGACGGTCGCGGCAACGCCACCTTCTATATCGATTACACAAAGCGCGACGCCGTGCAGCAGTCGGCCCGCAGCTACACCAAGCAGGCCTATACCGATGACGGCGATGGCGGCCTGGCCGCCGGCGGCTCGGGCTCGATCCCCGGCACCCGCTTCGCCCTGTCCGGCACCCAGTATAAGTTCAATCAGGACGGCAGCTATTCGGCCTATGACTCGTCCACCGACGCCTATAATTATGCGCCGGACAATTATCTGCAGGTGCCCCAGAAGCGCATTCTGCTGAGCGCCCAGACCCATTATGACGTCAACGATCACCTGATCGTCTATGCCGAGGGTCAGTTCATCAACAACCGGGTGAAGAACCGCCTGGCGTCCACGCCGTTCACCGGCTCGGTCTCGCTCGACGTCGACTCCTCCTTGCTTTCGCCGGAATCCCAGGCGCTGCTGTCGGCAGCGGACACCGATGGCGATGGCTATGCCACCGCCGCCATCTATCGCCGCCTCAACGAGGTCGGCGCCCGCATCTCCAATGTCGACAACACCGCCTATCGCACCCTGATCGGTGCCAAGGGCCAGATTGCCGGCGACTGGAACTATGACGGCTATTACAGCTATTCGCGCACCAAGCAGGTCGAGACCCAGACCGGCAACGTATCGCGCAGCCGCGTGGAGCAGGCGCTCAAGACCACCTATGACAGCGACGGCAACCTGGTCTGTTCGGACACCAGCAATGGCTGCGTCCCGCTGAACATCTTCGGCGAAGGCAATATCAGCAGCGAAGCCGCCGCCTTCATCTCGATCCCGGTCAAGAATGTCAGCACCGTGACCGAACAGGTCGCCAGCTTCGCCGTCACCAACGGCAATCTGTTCGACCTGGGCGCCGGCCCGGCCGGTATCGCCTTCGGTGCGGAATATCGCTCCGAACATGGCAGCTATGATCCGGACTATGCCCTGTCCTCGGGCGACGTCGTCGGCTTCAACGCCGGTGAAGGCCTGTCGGGCGGCTATAATGTGAAGGAGTTGTTCGCCGAAATCGACGTGCCGCTGCTCGCCGACCTGCCGCTGGTCCACAAGCTCGACTTCAACGGCGCCTATCGCTTCTCGCATTACTCGACCGCAGCCAAGAATGTCGGCACCTTCTCGGCCGGCCTCATCTACGCGCCGATCAAGGACGTCACCTTCCGCGGCCAGTACAGCCGGGCGGTGCGTGCGCCGACCGTCGCGGATCTCTATTCGGGGCAGTCGCAGGACTTCCCGACTGCGAACGATCCCTGCTCGACCGAGGACGCGACCACCAATGCCAGCCTGGCGGCCAGCTGCGTCGCGACCGGCGTTCCGTCGAGCGCGCTCGGCACCGACATCAACGGTGGCAGCTCGCAGATCGATTCGATCACCGGCGGCAACCCGAACCTGCGTGAGGAAAAGTCGGACACCTGGACCGCGGGCGTCGTGCTCCAGCCCAGCTTCCTGCCGCGCTTCAGCCTGACGGTCGATTATTACCATATCAAGATCGACAATTATATCTCGACGCCGGGCACCGCGAACATCATCAAGGCCTGCTATGGCGATCAGTCCAATGGCTGGACGCCCTATGACAGCAGCTATTGCTCGCTGCTGCCGCGCAACGAGAACAGCTATGCGATCGAGGGCGCGGAAAATCTCCTGTCCAACACCGGTGGTCTCAAGACCGAGGGCGTGGACTTCGAGATGAACTACAGCCTGCCGCTCAACTTCGGCGTGTTCGGCGCCAAGACCGGCAAGCTCAGCTTCCGCGTCGCAGGCACCCGCCTGATCCGTTACGACCTGAACCCGGTCGCGGCGATCCCGGAACTGAACCAGAGCTGCGCCGGCCGCTTCGGCGTCTATTGCGGCGATCCCTATTCCAAGCTGCGGCTCAACAACCGCATCACCTGGAGCAGCGGTCCGATCACCCTGGGCCTGACCCATCGCTATCTGTCGAGCGTCCGCGACGACGACGATACGACCACCTATAGCGTCGAGAAGATCAAGGCCTACAACCTGTTCGACCTCGGCCTTCAGGTGCAGGCGACGGAAACCTTCGGCTGGTCGCTGGGCATGAACAACATGTTCAACAAGAAGCCGCCGATCATGGGCGACAACCAGCAGCAGTCGAACACCTATCCGTCGACCTACGACGTATACGGCCGCGCCTTCTTCGTGAACGCCTCGGTCAAGTTCTGATCATATTGCCGGACGGGCCTCCTCGCCTGTCCGGCACCTGCACCACAAAAAAAGCGGCCGCCCTTTCGGACGGCCGCTTTTTCCTTTGATCGACCGGCGCCTCAGCGTGGCGGATTGACCACCACATATTGCACCGACGATCCGACATATTGCGGCTGATACCAGCTGTTGCCGCACTGCGAATAGCTGATGCCATTGACCACCACGGTCGAACAATCCGGCGGAATGCTGCGCACGATCGATCCGATCGCCGCCGCCGTCAGCGTCACCGCGGCCGCGGTCGCCACCGGATGCCAGTGATCGTCCCAATCATCATCCCACCGGTCATGGCGATGATGATCATAATGGTCGTAGCGGTCCGGACCGCCACCATGATGTCCACCGCCATGATCAACATTCACATGGACATTGTTGACCGTGTTGTGATGCCGGTTGTGATTGACATTGTTGACCGATCCGCCGCGAACGCCCGGCCGCCCGCCGGGATGGGAATTGCCCGGCCGTGCCGCATGGCCGCCGCCCGAGGGCCGCGCCGGTCGTGCGCG